>JAFVSR010000040.1 GCA_017503645.1 Bacteroidaceae bacterium
GAGAGAATGCCAGATAATCAGCACCGAAAACTATAAAGCAAGACAATACCATCCATAGAGCGTTGCACCCATGTAGCCAAGGCACACACAAAACCTCCTCAGTCTTGCGAAGAGCGAAAGCCGGCTCCTCCTAATGAGGAGCAGTTTAATGCCCCTACAGCAGGCGACCGCGTGATGAGCCCTATTGCCGCAGTTCTCACAAGCAGAGGAAATACAAGAAAGAGAACCGCCACCGAGGAGATTAAAGAATATTTAACAACTTTCTACACTTGTCTATCAATGCCATTAATTAGGTTTCCCCCAGACTTTGCGGGTGAGCCGTTAAAATATAATTATAGGGCAATCGTCGCTGACGATTGCCCTATGATTATTTGGTTCTTTTTTGTATATTAGAACAACTTGTTGGGATATTCACCGGCCTCAACGAGTGACTGAATCTTCTCAACTGTAGCGGGGCGGTCGGCAGCATATGTTACACCGAACCACTTGGCTGTTGTGTCGAGAACCTCGCAAGTAGCTGTGCCGCTGTTGATGAGGTTGTCAACTACCAAGGGGATGAAGTACTCTGCTTTGGGTTTGTCGGCATTCTCCTTCAAGAAGTCAACGAACTGCTCCTCGCTGTATTTGAAATAGTCGGGTGTGAAGCCCCAGAAGTTCATTGAAACGGGAGTCTGCTCGCCAACGGCAGTCCAGCCACCCTCCTCGTTCTTGTAGCAGATGTCGCCATCTACACGCATAATCTCGGTGCGCTCAACAACGCCTGTGAGCTGCTCCTGGTCGTTCTTTGAACATACGCCACGTGCTACGCTACCATTCTCGCTCAATGTGTTGCAGATGCGGAAACCTACCATACTGTACTTGCCTGTGCTGCCCTCGGGAAGTTCGCTCAACCATTTGCCCATAACGGCAAAAGCATCGCGGCCATAGAAGTCATCGGCGTTGATTACTGCAAAAGGCTCTTTGATTACGTCCTTGCCCATAAGCACTGCGTGGTTGGTACCCCAAGGTTTGGTGCGCTCTGCGGGTGCTGTGAAACCGGCAGGCAGGTTGTCGATAGCCTGGAAAACGAGCTCTGTGGGGATGTGGCCCTCGTACTTGCTCAATACCTTCTCGCGGAAGTCCTGCTCAAAATCCTTGCGGATAACGAACACCAACTTGCCGAATCCTGCGCGGATAGCATCGAAGATAGAGTAGTCCATAATTGTCTCACCGTTGGGGCCCAGACCGTCCAACTGTTTCAAACCACCATAACGGCTGCCCATACCTGCAGCCAAAACAAAAAGTGTAGGTTTCATAATAGAAATGTTTTATAGATTAGATAAGTTTGTTTCTCTTTTTTGAGTATGTAACTTTGCAAATATAGATATTTTGTTTTTCTTTAAGTAATATTTTGTATTCTTTTTTTCAAAAACCCAATTTTTATTGGCGTGCTATGGCAAAACTCTCTTTTAGAATGGGTAGCCTATGGCAAAATGCCAGGCGAAACCATCGCCAAACGGCGATAGGTTGAAATACCCCCTCTTCTCGGTCTTGTATGGCGCGTGCAGTCCCAGGCCGAAGTCGAGGCGCAGAACCAGAAAATCGAGGTCGTACCTCACGCCGAATCCCGTGTTCAGCGCAATATCCTTGGCAAAATTTTTCATAGTAATCTCGCCACCCGGGCGGCTCTCGTCGCGCTTGGTGAGCCATATGTTGCCGGCATCCACGAAAAGGGCACCGTGCAGCTCCGATATTATGCGGAAACGATACTCAATGTTGGCCTCTAATTTTAGGGTTCCCGTTTCGTCGAGGTACGAATATCGTGTTTCGGCAGCCGGGTGAAAACTGCCCGGGCCCACTGTGCGCACCGTGAAGGCACGCAGGCTGTTGGCACCGCCAATGTAGAACTGCTCGCTGTATGGGGCATATTCGGCATTTCCATAACTATGCAGAATGCCCGCCATTATGCGCGTGGCAATAAAATTGTTGCGGTCTATCCTGTATAGCTGGCGCAGCTCGGCAGTCACCTTAACGAACTGCGCATATGGGTTCTCGAACAGGTTTTTGTCCTTCTCGTTCCACCCTTTGCCGAAGGCGCAGAATGCCAGCGATGTGATATTGCCTGCTGCCGTCACCGAGCCTTCGAAATAACTCTTGTTGCGGTGGCGTGTTTTTACATTGTCATATGTAAATGTATATTGCATTGCGGGAATGAATTGGTCGCGGAAACTGTTCTGCAACGAACGGTTATTGGCTACAATTTCATCAAATTTATCGCTGGTATCCCTCAATAGGTCGAATGTGAGACGTAGCGGGGTAATTGTGTGTGTGGTTGTGCTCTTTGTATATATTTTGTAAGACAGGTCGCCACCCAAATGTATCATTCTGAAGAATCCCGAGCGGTTGAGGCGGTCCACATACATCCTTACCGATGTGGATGCCGGTATGCGCATAAGTTTTCTTTGGAAGAAGGGAAGGAACAGGCGGGGGAAGGTGAGCGACACATCGGCACCCATCTCCCAGGAGTTTAGCAGGTCCTTGTCGGTTATTCCCTCGTCTTTTGTCTGCCACTCGTAGGAGCCTTTGAGGCTCATTGTGAGTGTCTCGCCGCCACGAAACAGGTTCTTGCGCGAAAGGCTTATCACGCTGCCGGGCCCTATCTGGTTGTTGCTCTTCGACGTTACGTTCATCTCGAACGTGAAATCGTAGGGCTTGTCGAGTTGTGCCATTATGTTTAGGTCGAGCGTATCGCTGTCGCCACGGGGGGTAAACGTGAGGTTGGTACTGCTGAATATGTTTATCTGGCTCAGGCGGCTCACCGTGTTCTGCTGCGCCTCCTGCGAGTATGGCTCGCCTTGGCGCATAAATATATTGCGCAATATTGTGCCGGGGCGCACGGGTGGTTTCTCTCCATTATATATATAGGTGAAACTGCGCCCTTTTATGGTGTCGTTGTTGCTGCTGCGTGGCAGGGTGCTGTTTTTCAGTACTTGAATATTTATGTTGCCTATGTTGTATGGGCGGTTGCCTCTTGACGGCAGGCCCGGTTGCGGTTCTATGCGCATTTGTGCCAGCCCGGGTGTGTTTATGGTGTCGGCAAGAATGCGGGTGAATGTCGGCTGGTAATAGTAGTAGCCGTTGTTGCGCAAGAGGCTGTTTATCCTCTCACGCTCGCTGTTTATTGCGTTGGCGCTGAACTGTTCGCCCTTTCTTATTAGTCTCTCGTTCTTTGTGGCTTCGATGAGGCTGTCGGCTTTTCCTGTGAATCCGCGGTACTCTATGCTGTCATATCTGTATGGCCGGTGCAGCCTGATGCTGTATGCCACTTTGGCCTTTTTGCTGTTTTTCCTGTCGGTGATAATCTCGCTTGTTACATCGCCGTCGAAATAACCGTAATATTTAAGTACATTGCTTGCCACGCGGGCGCGCAGTTCGGGGTTCACTTTTGATATCAGTACAGGTGCATCGCCAAATGTGTCGAAAAGCCAGCGACCTATCTTGTTCTTGCTGTTGTAGAATGTATTATACCACCACAGCCCAATGGAAAAACCGCGTATGGTGGAGCTGCCTGCTATGGCGCCATTCGGCGGGCAGGAGAGCGCTGCCACAACCTCATCCATAGCCTGCTGCCCTATGCTGCCGTCGGCATACTCTTTTTCTCCCTTTATATCAATGCGTTTTATTCCTGTGTACAACTGCTCGCCATCGGCTATGTGCCTTGTGGTGGAACAGCCGACAAGCAGGGTGGCTGCAAACAGGTATATGATAGCTCTTTTCATTGTTCTTGCGTTTTAATGTTTTGGTGCGGCTCTCCCTCATTGCGTGGCTTTATAAACAGCAGCTCGCTAAGGTTGTTCAACTTGCGCCTGTAAACGTATCCCACGCCGGTTTCGGTAATCTCACCCTCGAGTATCGATTCGTAGTTTTTGTCGTAGAAGAGGCGCAGGTAGCGGTTTCCGTCGGCCGTGAGCCTCCACTCGAGCGATACATTGTTTATGAAGCTATTCTCCTCCTCGGGGTTATCGCCGCTGTTAACCTCGCCACCCACAACTATAGTGAGGCGGTCGTTCCAGAACCGTTTTGCAAAACTGAAGCTGTAATTGGTGTACGAGCCACCCGTCTCTTTATTCTCGACATCGGTTATTCCCACGTTTATGCTCACGCTCTTCATTGCATCGCCTGCCAGGTCGTTAATCTTTGCATCGAGGAACGATGTGAGGGCATTGGATACCGTGAGTCCGCCGTTGCTGCCCATATATGCTCCGGTAATGAGCATAGTCACTGCATATTTGTTCAGCGTTTCGGCATCGAGGCTGTTCAGCTCATCCTGTATTGCGGCGTTCTCGGGGGCCTTAATTGTGAAGCTGAGCCCCATATTGTCGAGCGAGTTGCTGAGTACAAGCCCCACGTCGAAGGCCACAGGCTGGTTATTGCCCCCGTCTATGGATACGGGTGCAATAATTCTCTCGAGCGCCGTAATGTTCAGGGTGGGGTTCATAAGGTCGCCTGTCCAGTTTACATAGCTGCCCTGGCTTATGCTGAATGTTTTTAACGGAATGATGGGCAGGTTGTACTTCATCTCGCCGTTGTTAAGCGTGTATCGCCCTGTGAGGCTTATTCCGGCCTCGCTGGTGTAGCTCATATTAAGCTGCCCGCCGCCCTGCAGGTTTATGTAGCTTTGGCGCGAGGAGTCGAAATCGGCATTTATCCAGGCTCCTTCCTCTATATTCAAAGTCATTGACATTGTTATGTTTCCCAGGTCGGGCGACTCTTCGTTATGGGTTGTCTTTGTGCTGTCTTGGAAATTTACAAACTCCACAAGCCCGTCGAGTTCGTTGTTTGTGGCTATGCTGCTTTCGGGCATAACGTATGTTACATTTGTGTTGCCGAGTACCGTGGCATTGCCATATACCTTGAGTGCCTGTATGGCCCCCGTGATGTAACTGTTGATGTCGAGGAACAGTTTACCATATATAAGCGAGTTTCTTTGGCGCTCGGCATTGATAAGTTCGTAGTTGCTTGCCTGCATCCTCAAATCGAATGCAGGTTGCGCAAAACGGCTCACATCAATGTCGCCGTTTACTTTGAATGGGGTATTGCCCTTGGCATATATCTTGAAGTCGTTGAATTTTATCTTGCTCTCCTCAATATTTACTTTGTCGTTTACCAATCTCATTTGGCTGCCAAGCATTGGAGCATCCACATATACCGAGTCGAATTGTATGTAGCCGTTGGAGTTTGCGGTTTCCAAAGGCCCGTCGAGTGTCACGTTGCCATCTATGTAGCCGTCTATGTTCAGGTTACTCTCTTTTATAAATGAGTTTATTACCCTCAATGGCAGTTTTGTGAGTATTGCCCTGCCGTTTATGTTGCCGTTGTCGTAATCGCCCTGCAGGTCGAGGTATTCATTCCCGTTATGGCACAGCAGCAACGATGCAATGTGTCTGTCATTCTGCTTGGGAAGATACACGAAATCGGCACTCTCGTTGCCAATATAATTGCCTTCGTAGGTAATGCTGTCGCCATAAATCTCTCCGTTCAGCACTAAACCGTCGCTCTCGTTGCGTAAACGTATGTCGCTGTTTAGCGTGCCGGCAATGTCGGGAGTGAATGGCAACGATGCCGTAAGTTTCCCTAAGTTTATGTTGAAGAGCGACAGGCTTATGTCGTGTTTGGCGGTGCTGTCGTTTGTGGCATACAGGTGCAGCCCCGCATCGTATTGGTCGGTGGCGTGTATGTCGGCACTGATAACCTCGTTCTTACCAATGCTTATGTAGTTGTCGCCGTTTATTTCAAAAACCTCGCCCAAAACTTTTGCTTTGGGGAGTATGTGTATGTTGAGCCCTTCGGGCATAAGCAGTGTACTTATCCCTATTCTTGTGTCGCTGCTGCGGTCGTTGCCCCTGAAGCTGAAATTTGTGTTCAAAGTGTCGCGCAGCAGATTGCCAAAGAGGGCTGCACTGAAACTCTGTTTTTTCTTGTCCGGTGTTATGGCCGAACTGCGTACCCCTGCGAAATATTTGATGTTCTCGCCCTCCTGCATAGCCGAAAAGCGTATGGTGTCGAGCTTGGCTTCGTTTGTTGTCAGGTCATATACAGCTCCTCTTGCCCGTATGCCTTCCGTGCTGTCTATGCTGCATTTAAGTTCAATGTCACCCAGGTCTATGCTGTTCATCGCCATAAAATTGTGCAACATATTCTGCTTGCCACACTCAAAGTTCAAATTCATAGCCGGCAATAGCCGTTCAAAATCGTGTGCATAATATATGCTCTTTTCGCTATAACGTGTCTCAAGGAACATATCTTCTATTTTTGCTATTTGAGCAAGCAGTTGATTGTAGCCGCTTGCAAGCGTTCCGTAGATGCTAAGGTCGCCGTTGGTAGCAGAAATGTGTGAGCTGTCCGGCGCAGTGGCAATGTCGATGTTTATGTCGGCAGGCGTGAATTTTTTTATCGGGGTGTTCAAGGCTATGTCGCTTCCGCGCAGTTTTAGGCTATGCGTTTCGTCAAGGTCGGTGCGTGCCTCAAATTCAAGGTCTATTTTGCCGCTTATATTCTTGTCGCTTATACCCGTTTTGTCAAATGCAAGATTTTCTATTTTGAGTTCCGTGCTGTTTGAGATGTCGGTGGGGCGTATATTGGTTTTTGCCGTAAGTTCCAGATTGGAATGCGGGCTGTTTGATATCAGTGATATCAACGAGAATGAATTGGCCTGGAATGCACTCACGGTGGTGCCGGTTGCAATAAAATTGCTGTATTGCAATGTGTCGATGGCGGCAAATAGTTGGTAGTAGGTGGCAGGTGCAAAAATATCGGTTCCCGCACCCGACAGCGATGCCCGCATAGATAAATTCTTAACGGGAACAGCCCCAATGGAGGCCTCTAAGTCGAACTGCTTGAGGTCTATTTTTGCATTGTAAATCTCGCTTTTGGTATCATAGAAGGCAAGTATATTTCCGCCACCGTTGCCATTTATGTCTATGTCGGCGGAATAGAGGCTGCCTCTGGCTTTTGCATTGCCGTTCAGTGATAGCGGGGTGGTTGTGGTGCTCCCCGTGAAAGGTTCGACATTGAAGATAGTTCCGGCCAAATCAATGTCGGCGCCCTGTTTGTTGCTGCCTATGTTTGCCAACCTGCCTTTTGCACTCATTGTGGCTATTGTGGGTATGGCAATGCAGGCCGTGTCTATTACGGCCTTTTCCATCGAACCGTGCAACGATAATCTTGCATCTATCATAGAGTCGGGCAAAGTGCTCAACAGCTCGGCTTGCTCGGCTGTGATAAGGCCTTTAAGGTCGCGCTTGTCTATGTGTGCGGCCAAATTAGCCCGCACAGGGCTGTGGCTGTTACCGCTGAATATGGTTTGCGCTATTTTGGCGGTGACATTTATGTATGAGCCGTTTGCGCTGTTCAGCGTAGCTTCATCTATTTTTATGAGTGTGCTGTCGGCCTCTATTGCCAGGCTGCCGCGTTTTATATCTATTCCATCGGGTTGTCGCAGTGCCAGTGCATCGATGTTTGCTTCTAGGGTGGCGGGTGAATAGGCAATATCTCTTCCTGCAATGTGTATATCTTCAATGGTAATATGGTTTAGCGGGGCCTCCTCGCGTAGCTGTGTGCCGTGGTCGTATGTCACACCGCTGTGGGTGATGTCGAGCTGCTCCAGTTTGTAGCTGTTGTCCGCAAGGTGTGCTTGCAGGTTCCTTGCTGCCAGTTTCCCGATGTCGGTGCCAATGGTTGTGCTATCCTCGGGCAATTGTATTGTTATGTGGCTGTTTTTAATGTTGCCTTTGCGCAAGAGAATCTCCCAGTTTACGGGCGCTGCGGGCTCGTCGTCGCTCTCTTTGCTCTCGCCTATGGCAATTTTTACATCGGCCTCCTCTATGTGTAGCTGCTTTATCTCGGCCTGTTCGCGTATGAGGTCGATGTTGCGTATGGCACTTCTGAAGTAGCCTATCTCTCCCGCAATGTGTGTGCTCTCTATGAGGTCGTGCGTGTCAATCTTTATCTGTTCCAGGAGAATGTAGTTTACCTCAACCTCGCCGCGCAGCAGTGGAATAGGGTTTATGTTTATCTCCAATGCCTTGCCGCGGGTAACGAGCCTTTGCTCTTTCGTGAGTTCAAAATCTTCTATGGCAAGGTTGAAAGGGAATGTGAGGCCTATGCGGCCGACAGACAAACGGAACTCGCTGTTGCGGGCCACGGCCTCCTCAATCTTGTTTGTGGCATACTCTTGCACCGGTGGCAGATAGAGCAATGAGCATATTGCCCATATTGCAATTATGGGCACTAATATGGCTGCTGCAATAATTCGTATAATGATATTTGCTCTTCTGCTTTTTTTCATAACCGCGCAAAGTAATTAAAAAAAATGTTACGAACCGCATTTTGCGGGCGGAACTTTTGTGCCAATTTGCAATGGCACGTTATATATAAACGTATGCCGTGGTGGAGAGAATTAAAAAAGTTGTAAAATAGTTTTAATTTAGGCTTGCTTGCACTATCTTTGAATTGTCTAAAAACGTAACCAATAATATCTATGAATAAGAACGTAACCTTTCTGTTTCTCGCCTTTGCACTCTTAGCAATGTATGCCTGTGGCGGTGCAGGCAGCGATGCTCCCAAAACCGAGTTTGGAATAGAGCAACTGAACGAGGAGAGCCCCGACTGCGACCAATATGTGCTTATGGAAACCTCTATGGGCAATATTAAATTGAAACTTTACAAGGAGACACCGCAGCACCGCAAGAACTTTGTGAACCTGGTGAAGAATGGCTTTTACGATGGACAGCTCTTTTTCAGAGTGACGCAGGATTTTATGATACAGGCTGGTGATCCCAAATCGCGCGGCGCTGCAAAGGGGGCACATCTTGGTACCACCGAGGTGAGTTACAACATCCCTATGGAGATTGATGTTACCAAATATTGGCACAAGCGTGGTGCCCTCTCGGCTGCCAGCCTCAAGCCCGGTATATCGTCGTCGGGTTGCCAGTTCTACATAATCACAGGTAAAAAAGTGTATGACAAAAACCTTGATGCACACGAGGTAAAGTATAACAAAACGCTCCGTCGCCTTATGTACGAGAGCCTGCAAAAGCCATATGCCGACAAGATTAACAAACTTTATGCCGAGAGCAAGAAGAGTGCCAAGAAAAAGAGGGAACTCAATGATATGATTCATATGTTTAGCGCTATGACCGACTCGGCTATGGCGGGCAAAAAGTGGGCCTACACAAAAGAGCAACGCCGCGGATATAAGGAGGATGGCGGTGCCTTCCACCTCGATGGTTACTACACCGTCTTTGGCGAGGTAATCGAAGGTATAGAGATAGTGGAGGCCATTTCGCGTGTGGATTACGACGTGCGTGAGCGCCCCTTGAAGGATGTCGTAATAAAGAAAGTAACCCTGCTTGGCAATGAAGATAAATAGAAAAACACTTGCCAACGGGCTGCGCATAGTGCACCACCGCACGCCCGACTCGCAGATGGTATATGTGAACGTGCTATACGCCGTGGGCTCTAAAAACGAGGATTTTGAATACACCGGTATTGCCCACCTGTTCGAGCATCTTATGTTCGGTGGCACAAAGGCTGTGCCCTCGTTTGACGAACCGCTTGAGTGCGCAGGTGGCGAAAACAATGCATATACCAACAACGACATCACGAACTACTATATATCGCTTCCCAAGCAGAATGCCGAACTTGCCTTTTGGATGGAGAGCGACCGTATGCGCAACCTCTCACTCTGTGCAAAAAAAGTTGATATACAGCGCAATGTGGTTATGGAGGAGTTCAAGCAGGGGAATCTAAACCGCCCATACGGCGATGTCTCTATGCTGTTGCGTGCTATGGCCTACAAAAAGCACCCTTATCGTTGGTCCACAATAGGGCGTAAGCTGTCGCACATAGCAAATGTGCCGTTGGAGCATCTGCGTGCTTTCTACAAACGATACTATGCCCCCGACAACGCTATCCTTGCGGTGCTTGGCGATATCTCCTTCGAGCAAGTGGTGGAGTGGGCCGAAAAGTGGTTCGGTGCCATCCCCGCAAAGGGGTTTAAGCGCCCACAGCTGCCTGTCGAGCCGCGCCAGGTGCGTGCCCGCCGCAAAACGGTATATCGCCCTGTGCCCGAAAATGCGCTCTATATGGCTTTTCATATGGGTGGCAGGGACGATGCCGATTACTATCCCTGCGACCTTATCTCGGATATCCTTTCCAACGGCTATTCGGGGCGCCTGCTCACCCGTTTGGTGAAGGAGAAAAAGCTCTTTTCAAAGATTGATGCCTTTATTTCGGGCAGTGAACATCCCGGCCTTTTCTGGATATATTCGCGCGTGGCACAGGGCGTCTCCATAGAGGATGCCGAGGCTGCTATATGGGAGCAGCTCGACGAACTGAAGAATGGCGAGGTGCCTGCCGAGGAGATTGAAAAGGTGAAGAACCGTTTTGAGTCGGAGTTTCATTTCCGCAATCTTGGTGGCGAGAATCTTGCCGGCAACCTTGCGATAGCCGAGCTGCGTGGCGATGCCCATCTTCATCTTCAGGAGGTTGAGCGCTATCGTGCAGTGACCGCGGCCGATGTGCGCAGTGCAGCAAAAGAGCTGTTCCGCAGGGGGAACAGCTCGGTGCTATACTATAGATGCAAAGAGTAAAATGCTGTTTATTGTGCAAAGCTCTGCCATAGTTTGTCGGCGGGCAGGGGTGCGGTTATCTGTATAAGTTCCTTAGACACGGGGTGTATGAATTCTACATAACGGGCGTGCAGCGATATGCTGCCGTCGGGGTTCGACCGCTTGGCGCCATACTTGAGGTCGCCTTTTATGGGGCAGCCTATAGATGCCAGCTGGCAACGTATCTGGTGGTGACGGCCCGTCTTTAGTTCCACCTCTATGAGGTTGTAGTTTTGCGATGAGGCTATGTGGCGGTAGTGCAGTTGTGCCTTTTTGGCACCCTTTACCTCTTTTGTGTAGGCAAAACTCTTGTTCATCTTCTCGTTGCGCAATATCCAGCATTCAAGTTCGGCTTCGGGTTGTGCGGGGCGCTCCTTGGTTATTGCCCAATATATCTTCTTCACGCTGCCCACGCGGAACATCTCGTTCAGCCTTTCGAGTGCCTTGCTCGTTTTTGCAAATATCACAACACCGCTCACGGGGCGGTCGAGGCGGTGGGGCAGCCCCACAAATACATTGCCGGGCTTTGCATATTTCTCCTTGAGAAAGGCTTTCATCTTGTCGCACAGCGATTTATCGCCGGTCTTGTCGCCCTGTACAATCTCGCCGGCAGCCTTGTTAATCACTATTATGTGGTTGTCTTCGTGTAGAATCTCCATTTCGGTAACTGTTTTTATTCAGGAAATGTTATTCTGTCCAAGTGCATTGAGAATGATTTTCTCGGTGAAGTGCTGTACGAATTTGTCGTCGTTGTTCTTGTTCATAATGCCGTTTATAAAGGGAATCTCAATGCCCTTGAGGCAAAAATGAAGGAAACGCGCGGCAAGGTCGGGGCTCTCGACGGTGAAAAGGCCCAGTTGCTTTCCTTCCGATATTATGGCACGGAAAAGAGCTATCTCGCGTGCATCGAATGTGCGGCGTATGTGCTCCACAATCCACACATTGTTAAAATATTCCGAACGCAGTCCGGCATTGCGACGTACTATGCTGCGTGTGGAGTGCAGGCGCACAAATATGAGCTTTACCAGCTTTTTGTCGGGTGCAAGGTCGCTCATTGCAACCTTTGTGATGGCTGCCGAAATTTTCTTTACCTCCATCTCGATAGATGCTTCCAAAAGCTCCTCTTTGCTCTTGAAATAGGTGTAAACGGTGCGGCGGCTGCGGTTGGCTGCCACGGCAATATCGTTCATCGTAATGTTGTCTATTCCCTGTTTGGCAAAAAGTTTTCTTGCAACCTTTATAAGCTGTTCTCTTGTATCTATGGTGCTCATAAATAATTTGTTTTCTGCTGCAAAATTACTCCTTTTTGCACATCTGTGCAAAATAAAAAGTCTTAAAAATGGGTAAATTTGCTCTTTTTTGAGAAAAAGTGGCTCGAAAATTTGGTTATTAGCCGAAAAGGTATTACCTTTGCATCAGTTTTGAAAACCGCATCGCGGGGTGGAGCAGTGGTAGCTCGTTGGGCTCATAACCCAAAGGCCGGAGGTTCGATCCCTTCCCCCGCTACTTCTGAGGAGAGATTTTTTCTCTCCTCTTTTTGTTTTATCTCTCTGCCGCTGAAATTGTGGCACAAAATTGTGAAAATAGCTGAATTTTCATTTAATTTGTACTCGCTGTTTGTACAACGAGTATTTCTATGAAAAAAATATATGCTAAAACAGTTGCTGTGTCGGCAATACTCCTGCTTGGGTTCTTTTTGTTCGACGTAATGGATGAATCCGATAACCATCACAGTTTGGCAAGGAACCCTATGTCTATAGAAAAGATACTCGATGTGCAGTTGCCACAATACACAGTGGTGGAGTCGTCGGACAATCTGGAGCGCGAAACGTCGCGTTTCGACTGCTTTTCGCATTCGTACATTTTTCGTGAACCGTTCACTTCCTCAATGATTGAAAAACTCGACGATTTGTGCAAAACGGAGCCTCTGCAGTGGTCCAAGGGCCGTGGCGCCGTGTCGTACAGCTATCAGCGGGGCGACTGGGATGCCTATTACATAGAATGCGGCATAAGCGAAACCGGTGCCCACATAGATTATTACGTGGATGAACTTGGCGATGGCCTTGCTGCCGTCATAGAGTGGATACTCATAATAATTGTGTGGCTGGCTGCAATGCTTGTCTTGGGCTTTGTGATGCTTGTTATATCGGTTGTGAAAAAAGCGGTAAATAAAAAGAGTGCAAAAAATAGATAACAATATAAGATTCAAGTAATATGAGTAATTATAACCCAAAACCTATTGATTTGTCGGGTGTAGAATTAACCGACGATTTGAATGAGTTGCGCGAAGCTATAGCCGAAAATGCTCACGATGTATGGGCTGCGGAACGCCAGGCGCAAGGCTGGACATATGGCCCGCAGCGAAATGACGAGATGAAGCAGACACCTTGTATGGTACCCTATTCGCAATTGCCCGAGAGTGAGAAGACGTTTGACCGCGATATGGCGATGAAAACATTGAAACTTGTGAAAAAACTGGGCTACGATATTGTAAAACGCGAGGAGACCGAGCTGTACAGAGTACTTAAAGAGCGTATAAGAGATAGCAAGGACCATTTCGTGTGCCCTCAATGCCTGGCAAATGGTATAACCACACCGCTTTACCGCAATCAAATATATTGTGACCGATGCGGCCATAAATTAAATATCGATTGGAACCTGTATAAGTGATTATATCGTTTAAGAATGGCACTGCGGGGTTCACCGATAGTGCCATTCTTCGTTGAATATCCTATCAAACAGCGCACGCAACGCCGTCTTGTCCTCTATTAAATCCTGGAACTTGCTGAGTCTATTCGCATTGGGCGATTCGGGTATCCACAGGCGCAGGTAGCCGCCCCGTGCATATTTTTCCTGCAGATGTTCGCAGGCACGGGCAAAATGCCCTTCACGGTCCATCGCAGGGTAGTGGGCTATGCCATATTGGATGGTGCGGCGCATAATCGTTTCGCCATCGATCACCCTGTCGGCCTCGGCTACAATTTTTCCATATATGGTGCGCGGTGCCTGTTTGCTCGATGCCCTGTGGTCCTCTGTGGCATCGGCAATGGTCTCAATCTCATCGGCTGTGAAAAAGTCACTTAACGCTTTACAGCCCCTCACAAAGGCGGCCGATGCCGTGTGGTGCTGCTCGCGCCCCTCCCGCAGGCCCGTGTCGTGGAACGCTGCAATGGCATATACCATATTTATATCCACAGGGTAGTGTCTTGCAAGCAACAGGCTTTGCTCAATAACCGTGAGTGCGTGCTCCCTGCGGTGCGCCTTGTCAAAGGTGTCGTACAGCGGCAATATCTCCCTTTCGACAAATTCCCGCAACGCGGGTTTTATTTTTTCAATTGCTTTCATATGCTAAGCTGCAATGCAATATACAATGCTTGTGAATAGCAAAGATATAATAAAAAATGTGTATTGTAGTTACTTGTTGCAAAATGGTAATGTGATAGAGTGCAGGGTGAAATAAAAAGGGAATAATAACATATTTAGTTGTGGAATATCAGGATACTCCGTTTATCACAAATTATCCACACAGAAAAGGCGAGCATTTTTTGCTCGCCTTTTCTGTGTATATATTTAGTGAGGGGTTTTTATTTAACCTCCTCGAACTCAGCGTCCTGAACATCGTCGTTGCCACCCTGTGCACCGCCTGCGTTCTGCTGGCCGCCCTGTGCGCCTTGTGCGCCCTGAGCACCGCTCTGTGCATACATCTCGGCGCTTGCTGCCTGCCAAGCGTTGTTGAGCTCGGCTGTTGCGGCATCGATGGCTGCAAGGTCTTGTGCCTTGTGTGCCTCCTCGAGCTTCTGAACGGCTGCCTCAATGGGGGCTTTCTTGTCGGCGGGAATCTTGTCGCCAAGCTCGCTCAACTGATTCTTTGTCTGGAATACCATAGAGTCGGCCTGGTTCAGCTTGTCAATCTTCTCGCGCTCCTTCTTGTCGGCATCGGCATTTGCCTCGGCCTCCTGTTTCATACGCTCAATCTCCTCTTTGCTCAATCCCGATGATGCCTCGATGCGGATTGCCTGCTCCTTGCCGGTTGCCTTGTCTTTGGCCGAAACCTTGAGGATACCGTTGGCATCGATGTCGAATGTTACCTCAATCTGGGGTACACCACGGCGTGCGGGAGCAATGCCTGTGAGGTTGAACTGGCCGATAGACTTGTTCTGGTTGGCCATAGGACGCTCGCCCTGCAATACGTGGATTGTCACCTCGGTCTGGTTGTCGGCTGCAGTAGAGAATGTTTCGCTCTTCTTGCAGGGGATTGTGGTGTTGGCATCGATGAGTTTTGTCATCACGCCGCCGAGTGTTTCAATACCCATAGAAAGGGGAGTAACGTCGAGCAATACGATGTCGCCCACACCGCCCTCTTTGTTGAGGATTGCGCCCTGGATGGCTGCACCCACTGCTACCACCTCGTCGGGGTTTACGCCCTTTGAAGGTGTCTTGCCAAAGAAGTCCTCTACCACTTTCTGCACTGCGGGGATACGTGTAGAGCCACCTACGAGGATTACCTCGTCGATATCGGCGTTGCTGAGGCCGGCATCGCTCATTGCGCGCTTGCAGGGCTCCAGGCAGGCCTGGATGAGGTTGTGTGCGAGTGACTCAAATTTGGCACGTGTAAGTGTTTTAACCAAGTGTTTGGGCACACCGCCTACGGGCATAATGTAGGGGAGGTTAATCTCGGTAGATGTTGTCGATGACAACTCAATCTTGGCCTTTTCGGCTGCCTCTTTAAGGCGCTGCAATGCCATAGGATCGGCCTTAAGGTCGGCACCCTCGTCGTTCTTGAACTCCTCGGCAAGCCAGTCGATGATTACCTGGTCGAAGTCGTCACCACCAAGGTGTGTGTCACCGTTAGTCGAGAGTACCTCGAACACGCCGCCACCGAACTCAAGGATTGAGATATCGAATGTACCACCACCAAGGTCGAACACTGCAATCTTCATATCCTTGTTGGCTTTGTCCACACCATATGCAAGAGCGGCTGCTGTGGGTTCGTTCACAATGCGCTTAACGTCGAGGCCTGCAATCTGGCCGGCCTCTTTTGTTGCCTGGCGCTGTGAGTCGGAGAAGTATGCGGGCACGGTGATAACTGCCTCTGTAACCTCCTGGCCCAAGTAATCCTCGGCGGTCTTCTTCATCTTCTGCAGAATCATTGCCGAAATCTCCTGGGGAGTATAGAGGCGGCCGTCGATATCTACGCGGGGCATATTGTTCTCCTCAACTACTTTATAAGGTACGCGTGTAATCTCCTTGCTCACCTGCTGCCAGTTCTCTCCCATAAAACGTTTGATAGAGAAGATTGTGCGCTGGGGGTTGGTGATAGCCTGGCGCTTTGCGGGGTCGCCCACCTTGCGCTCGCCACCATCTACAAATGCCACAATAGAAGGAGTGGTGCGCTTGCCTTCGCTGTTTGTGATAACTACGGGCTCGTTGCCCTCAAAAACCGATACACAAGAGTTAGTTGTACCTAAGTCAATACCAATAATCTTTCCCATAATTTTATTCTTTTTTTATTTATTATTCAACTTGTTTATTTGCGCTTTTGTTCGCGCTCACCGATTAAAGAGCAAACAGTGTGCCAAACCATATTTTCTGCCTGTTTCTTGCCAAGAGTGGGCTTTTTGGCAATTTTTGGTGACAAAGTGTGACATTGTGGCAGATTTTGTGTCAGTGTTTTACTCTTTGTTGCCTGTCTTGGTTGCGCTCAATGTCATTGTGTGTGTTGTGCGTTACAGGTGTTTGTATTATTTATAATGTATGATTTGCATTTTGCTTGCTTTTGTACTATATTTGCGATAATTTTTGAGTAGAAAACAATAAATTTATTATAAACCTTTAGCGAATTATTAAAATGGGAAGAGTTTTAATTATCGGCGCCGGTGGCGTGGGTACAGTTGCAGCCTTCAAGGTGGCACAGAACAGCGATGTTTTCACGGACATTATGATTGCCAGCCGCACTCGTTCAAAGTGCGATGCCATTGTAAAGGCAATAGGTAACCCCAATATAAAGACTGCTGCGGTTGATGCCGACAGTGTTGAGGCTTTGGTTGAATTGTTCAACAGTTTCAAACCCGAAATTGTAATAAACGTGGCACTCCCTTATCAGGACCTCACCATTATGGAGGCTTGCTTGCAGTGCGGCGTTAACTATCTCGATACAGCCAACTACGAGCCCAAAGACGAGGCTCACTTCGAGTACAGCTGGCAGTGGGCGTTCCACGAGCGTTTCAAAGAGGCAGGCCTCACTGCCATTCTTGGTTGCGGTTTCGACCCGGGTGTGAGCGGTGTTTATACTGCGTATGCTGCAAAGCATCACTTTGACGAGATTCACTACCTCGACATTGTAGACTGCAATGCGGGCGACCACCACAAGGCATTTGCCACAAACTTCAACCCCGAAATCAATATCCGCGAGATTACTCAGAACGGCCGTTACTATCAGGATGGCAAGTGGGTGGAAACAGGTGCGTTGGAGATTCACCAGCCCATCACATATCCCAATATAGGTCCTCGCGAGTCGTACCTGCTGTTCCACGAGGAGCTGGAGTCGCTCACAAAGAACTTCCCCACAATCAAACGTGCCCGTTTCTGGATGACATTCGGCCAGGAGTATCTCACTCACTTGCGCGTAATACAGAACATAGGTATGGCCCGCATCGACGAAATCGACTATAACGGTATGAAGATTGTTCCCTTGCAGTTCCTCAAGGCTGTTCTTCCCAATCCTCAGGATCTTGGCGAGAACTATGAGGGCGAAACCTCCATAGGTTGCCGCATACGTGGTATCAAGGATGGCAAGGAGCGTACATACTATGTGTATAACAACTGCAGCCACCAGGCGGCATACAAGGAGACCGATATGCAGGGTGTGAGCTATACCACAGGTGTTCCCGCAATGATTGGTGCTATGATGTTCCTCAAGGGCCTGTGGCGCAAGCCGGGCGTATGGAACGTTGAGCAGTTCGACCCCGATCCCTTTATGGAGCAGTTGAACATCCAGGGCCTGCCTTGGCACGAAGAATTTGATAAAGACCTCGAACTCTAATAAAAGAAGAATAGTAAAATGGCAAAAAAAGAGGAATTGGAAAACATTGCAGGCAACGAAAAGCTGCGCGCTTTGCAGGCTGCAATGGACAAGATAGAGAAGAATTTTGGTAAAGGCTCCATAATGAAGTTGGGCGATGACAACTACGAGGATATAGATGTTATCCCTACAGGTTCGGTGGGCCTTAATGCAGCGCTTGGCGTGGGCGGCTTCCCCCGCGGCCGTATAATTGAAATATACGGCCCCGAGTCGTCGGGTAAAACAACACTTGCCATACACGCGATAGCCGAGGCGCAGAAGATGGGCGGTATTGCTGCCATTATAGATGCCGAGCACGCTTTCGACCGTTTCTATGCGCAGAAGTTGGGTGTAGATATCGATAATTTGCTCATTTCGCAGCCCGACTGCGGCGAGCAGGCTTTGGAGATTGCCGAGCAGCTCATTCGCTCGTCGGCCATCGATATCATAGTAATCGACTCGGTTGCCGCCCTCACCCCCAAAGCCGAGATAGAGGGCGAAATGGGTGACAACAAGGTGGGCCTGCAGGCTCGTCTTATGTCGCAGGCGCTTCGCAAGCTCACATCGGCCATAAGCAAGACAAAAACCACTTGTATCTTCATCAACCAGCTGCGCGAGAAGATAGGTATTATGTTCGGCAACCCCGAAACAACCACCGGTGGTAATGCGCTCAAGTTCTACTCTTCGGTGCGCCTTGATATCCGTCGCGTGAGCCAGATAAAAGATGGTGAGGATGCCATAGGTAATCAGGTGCGTGTGAAGGTGGTGAAGAACAAGGTGGCTCCCCCCTTCCGCAAGGCCGAATTCGATATTATGTTTGGCGAGGGTATCTCGCGCATAGGCGAAATTGTCGATTTGGGCGTGCAGTTTGGCGTAATTAAAAAGAGCGGCTCGTTCTTCAGCTATGGCGACACAAAGCTGGCACAGGGCCGCGACCGCACCAAGGCGTTGCTTGCCGACAACCCCGAACTTGCAGAGGAGTTGGAGAACAAGATTGCCGAAGCTATGAAAAACAGTACTAACAATATAGAAGAATAATAGATGAAAAAGACATTATTATTGATTGCGCTCGCATTTGCCGGTGTAAACGCTTTTGCACAGGAGGCCGAAAAGAAAAACGAGCCCGAGTTTACCGTTGTAAAGGAGAACCCCATTACAAGTATCAAAAACCAGAACCGTGCAGGTACCTGCTGGTGCTACTCTTCACTCGCCTTCATCGAGTCGGAGTTGCTCCGTATGGGCAAGGGCGAGTACGATTTCTCTGAAATGTACATCGTTCATAACACCTACCTCGACCGTGCCGACAAGGCTGTGCGCACACACGGTGATGCCTCTTTCTCGCAGGGTGGTTCTTTCTACGATGTAATCTATGGTATGAAGACCTTCGGCCTTGTTCCCGAGGCTGAGATGCGCCCCGGTGTGATGTATGGCGATACATTGAGCAACCACAACGAGCTTTCTGCTGTTGCCGATGCGGTTGTCGCAGCCATCGCAAAGGGCAAGCATCGCGACCTTCAGGTAGGTGCCGACAATGTTCCCTTGTGGAAAAAGTGTATCGAGGAGATTCACAATATCTATCTTGGTGAGCGTCCCGAGAAATTCACATACAACGGCAAGGAGTATACTCCCAAATCGTTCTATGAGTCTTTGGGCCTTAATGCCGACGATTACATATCGTTGACCTCGTACACACACCATCCCTTCTACGAGCCCTTTGTTCTCGAGATTCAGGACAACTGGCGCTGGGCTACATCGTACAACCTTCCTATCGACGAGTTTATGCAGGTGTTCGACCACGCTATTATGGAGGGCTACACCATTGCTTGGGGTAGCGACGTGAGCGAGGCCGGTTTCTCGCGCGACGGTAAGGCTACAATGCCCGATGCCGGCAAGAGCGCAAGCCTCGATGGTTCCGATATGGCAAAATGGCTCAAATTGAGCGAGGCCGACAAGAAGAACACTCCCAAACCCTCTACAGAGAAATGGTGCACACAGGAGGAGCGTCAGGTTGCTTATGACAATTGGGAGACAACCGACGACCACGGTATGCAAATCTACGGTATTGCCAAGGATAAAGACGGTGTTGAGTACTATATGGTTAAAAACTCTTGGGGCGATGCCGGCAAGTACAAAGGTATATGGTATGCTTCAAAGGCATTTGCACGCTACAAGACAATGAATATTGTTGTTCACAAGAACGCTATTCCCAAGGATATCCGCAAGAAGTTGGGTATTAAATAATATTCATGCTTGATATTACATAAAGCGATAAAGCGACTCAAAAATTTTTGAGTCGCTTTTTTTGTGAGGTTAATAATTGTTAATGATAGTATGCAAAAAGTATATAATACTTGTTTAAATGTAAATAATGCTTTACATTTGTTGCGCTACTTCGTTGTATCGTGCACGCGGTGGGGTAGCAAGGGAATTTATTTTGTAAACAGATTAAAAACAGGTATTATGAAAAATTTTAAATTATTGCCTCACTGGTGTCAGAATGTAGGTTGGGGTTTTGTAGGCGGTGGTGTTACGCTGTTGTTGTACTCTCTTTTTATGGAGGTTGATAGTGATGTATTCTTTGCAAGTACGCAATGGGCCTTTGGCTGTGCTTTAAAGACAATAGGTTTTCTTATGGTTGCCTTTTCGTGCGAGTCGTTCGAAGACGAACGCATAAATAGCATACGCTTAAATACGTTAGGGCTGATAGCTGTTGTGTATGCCGTGATGCTCATCACCTATCCGATTATGGATTTTTTGCTCGTCTTTTTCTCCTTGGCTTCTCCTATGTTGGTAGGCGAGATAGTGGCGGTTAGAGGTATTGTTGGGGTTTTGCCTCTCTATGTGATAATTTTTAAATTAACCATCTGGTTCAAGAATAAGGATTTGTGTTATGAAGAATAATTTGCGTGTGGAGCGTGCCAAACTGCGCATTACCCAGCAGGAGCTTGCTGCAAAGGTTAATGCCAGCCGGCAGACTATTGTTGCCATAGAGCAGGGGAAGTTCAACCCCTCAACCGTGCTTGCCTTGCGTCTGTCGCATGTGTTCGGTGTGTCGGTAAACGAAATATTCGAGCTCGAACAGGGCGACTGGTAGCGGTTGTCCGCTACGGCGGGTGATTAATGTTTGTTACTTATATTTTATTTAACATAAAAAAAGGTTGTTTGTGCAAAATAAATTGCAAAAACAGCCTTTTTTATATGGCTTTTCCCTATCTTTACAAGTTGAAAGAATTAATTTGCGGTAAGTGTGGTTGTTGCCGTGCTGTTGAATTTATGCTTGTGCAATTACACGCCCGGTGTGTGAGCGAAAGAGTGTGAATGTTGCGTGTTGAATATTGTCGGGCAGGTTGCAAAAAAAATAATTCTTTCCCTGTATTGAAAAATAAAAAATAATATATAATGGGCCAAAAATGGAAATATCAACCTCCGACATACGAAGAGACTGCAGCAGCTAGGGCACTATCTGCGGAGTTGGACATCAGTCCCATACTTTGCAGTTTGCTCATAAAACGCGGTATATCTACCGTGGCCGAGGCAAAGAACTTTTTCCGCCCACGCTTGTCGAGCCTGCACAATCCGTTCCTTATGAACGATATGGACATTGCAGTGCAGCGTCTCAACAGGGCATTGGGCCGCAAAGAGCGCATACTGGTATATGGCGACTATGATGTCGATGGTACCACGGCGGTTGCGCTTGTATATAAGTTCTTGCAGCAGTTCTCGTCGAATATAGATTACTATATCCCCGACCGTAATGAGGATGGTTACGGCATCTCGCGCCGAGGTGTCGATTACGCTTATTCAACCGACGTTAAACTCATAATTGTGCTCGATTGCGGCATTAAGGCAATTGAGGAGATAGCCTATGCCAAATCACTTGGCATAGATTTCATTGTGTGCGACCACCACGTACCCGATGAGGAGCTGCCCTGCGCAGTGGCTATCCTTAACCCCAAACGTCTCGACTCCACCTACCCCTATCCCCACCTGTCGGGTTGCGGTGTGGGCTTTAAGTTTATGCAGGCGTTTGCAGCCGACAACGGCATCCCCCCCGAACAACTGTATCCGTTGCTCGACCTGGTGGCAGTGAGCATTGCATCGGACCTCGTTCCCATAATGGGCGAAAACCGTGTGCTTGCCTATCACGGCATAAAACAGCTGAACCACGCACCCAGCACGGGCCTCAAAGCTATCATTCAGGTGTGTGGTCTGCGCGACAAGGAGGTGAGCATAAACGATATAATATTCAAGATAGGGCCGCGTATAAATGCATCGGGGCGCATACAGCAGGGCAAGGTGGCTGTGGATTTGCTCATAGAGAACAACCTGCCCACCGCTCTAATGATGAGCGAGCAGATAAACGAATTCAACGAAGCGCGCAAGGAACTCGACAAGAGTATGACCGAGGAGGCCAACCGCATAGTGGAGAACCTCGAAAGTTTCGACGAGCGCCGTGCAATAGTAATCTTCAACGAAGATTGGCATCGTGGTGTCATAGGTATTGTGGCATCGCGCCTCACCGAGGTATATCACCGCCCTGCGGTAGTCATCACCTGCACGGGCGACATTGCCACCGGCTCGGCCCGTTCGGTAACCGGTTTCGATGTCTATAAGGCTATAGAGAGCTGCCGCGACTTGCTCGAGAATTTCGGCGGACACACCTATGCTGCCGGTTTCTCTCTCAAGGTGAGCAATATCGATGCATTTGCCGCCCGTTTCGAAGAGTTTGTTACAACCAACATCCTCCCCGAACATACCGATCCCGTGATAGAGATTGATGCCGAGCTCGACTTTCACCAGATAAGCCGCAAGTTCTTCAACGACCTCAAGCGCTTCAGCCCCCACGGCCCCGACAATACCAAGCCCATCTTCTGCACCCGCAACGTGTGCGACTATGGCACAAGCAAGGTAGTGGGGCGCAAGCAGGAACATATAAAGCTGGAGCTGGTCGATAACAAGTCGAACACCATAATCAACGGCATCGCCTTTGGGCAGAGCCGTCAGGCGAAATATATCAAGTCGAAGCAATCCTTCGACATATGCTACACGCTCGAGGACAACGCCTACAAGCACGGCGAGGTGCAGCTGCAGATAGAGAGCATTCACACCAAGGCCACTCGTTGAGGGGATATGCGGTACAGGGAAATCCTTAAGAAATATTGGGGATACGATGACTTTCGCGGCATCCAGCGCGAGATAATCGAGAGCATAGGCAGCGGACGCGATACGCTCGGGCTTATGCCCACAGGTGGTGGCAAGAGCATCACCTTTCAGGTACCCACACTTGCTTCCGACGGCCTTTGCGTGGTGGTCACCCCGCTCATTGCACTTATGAAGGACCAGGTTGCAGGCCTGCGCAGCCGTGGTATAAAGGCCACGGCCATCTACTCGGGTATGAGGAACAGCGAAATAATCGTAGCACTCGAAAATTGCATTTTCGGCAACTACAAGTTCCTCTACATATCGCCCGAGCGCATCTCATCCGAACTTTTTCTAAATAAGATACGCAAAATACCGGTGAGGCTCATCACCATAGACGAGGCCCACTGTATATCTCAGTGGGGGCACGATTTCCGCCCTGCCTACCGCCGCATAAAGGAACTGCGCGACATATTCCCCCGGGTGCCGGTGCTGGCACTCACCGCCACCGCCACCCCCGAGGTGGTGAAGGATATACAGCAGCAGCTCTCCTTTGAGCAGGAAAACTGCTTCCGTATGAGTTTCGAACGTAAGAATCTTGTATATGTGGTGCGCCACACCGAAAACAAGCAACAGGAACTGCTGCATATTCTTTCGCGCATACAAGGTTCGGCAATAGTATATACGCTCAACCGCCAAAAGACCAAGGAGGTGTGCGAGTATCTGATAGCCAACGGCATCACAGCCGAGTATTACCACGCGGGCCTCTCGCCCGAGGCTAAAGATGCCCGAGAGGATGCCTGGAAGAGCGGGCGCTCGCGCGTTATGGTCTCTACCAATGCTTTTGGAATGGGTATAGACAAGCCCGATGTGCGTTTGGTGGTGCATATCGACCTGCCCGGCTCCATAGAATCCTATTTTCAGGAGGCAGGTCGTGCAGGGCGCGACGGTAATCGTGCCTATGCCGTGGCGCTCTTCAATCGCATAGACAAGCAGGTGGTGTCGCGCCGTCTCTCCGACAATTATCCCTCAAAGGAGTTTATCCGCGAGGTTTACGACGACATATGCTACTATTATCAAATGGCATTGCACGATGGGCTCAACTGCACATTCGAGTTCGGGCTTAACGACTTTTGCAAACAGTACCATCTGCCCACACTGCCCACCGATAGTGCCCTGCGCATCCTCACCCGTATGGGCTATCTGGAGTATGTCGAGGAGATGGAGTATGCCTCTCGAGTGCGGTTCATAGTTGATAAAGATTCGCTATACCGTTTCAAAGGGCTGCCGGCCGATTACGAACTGCTTGTGAATGCCATTATGCGTGCATATAGCGGCCTTTTCACCGATTTTGCATATATCGACGAGCGCTACCTCTCGCGTGTTACAAAACTCACGCGCCATCGTATGTACGAGATTCTTGTGTCGCTGTCACAAAAGCGCCTTGTGCAGTATGCCCCCTCTAAAAGATGTCCCATAGTAACCTTCACACGCCACCGCGTGTTGTCGAAGGACCTTCATTTCGCAGCCGAGGTTTACGACGAGCGCCGCGCAGCCTTTGCCACCCGCCTGAACTCCATAATAAAATATGCCGTCACCGACGACAAGTGCCGCAGCCGCCTGCTGCTTGAGTATTTTGGCGAGACCGATGCTGCCGATTGCGGTCGTTGCGATGCGTGTGTGGCTCGCCGTGCAGTAGAAAACCCGGTGGCGGCAAGCTCTTCCGATGCAGAACGGCTTATGCAACTGCTTGCCGATGGCAGGCCGCACGATACTGCAGAACTCGATAAACTGGGTTTCTCACGTGCCCGTATGGCAGCACTCTTGCGTGCGCTATGTGATGAGGAGAAAATAGTTATAGAGAATGGAAAAATTTTGCAGGCACGCAATTGATGGTGTGCCTGCAAAATTTTATTAAAACGAGTAGCTCCTCATAGGAACAAATTCTTCTGTCATATCCCTTATTACAAGAAATTTGTCATCCCTTATAAGATGAAACTTGGCATCCTTTCTTCCTCTCTTTATAAAATCTTTGTCTGTGCAGAAATATACCCCCTTTGCCCAATCACTTGCCATATATAAATCTACTATATGTACAATTTTGCCATCTTTCAGGAAATGTAAATCCTCGGGGTTATATTTCCTTTGGTCCTCTATGTTGTGAATGTGCATATACTCTTTTACATTTTCTTTGTCCTCATAAGGGTATGCGCAATCAAAATAGACCAGTGTATCCCATTCGAATGGCATTATACGGTCAAAATCCAGTACGCAGCAGGTGGTGTCCCGGTTCACCGCCTTCCACTCCTCCCAATATTTGCCCACAATGTTGTCGAGCCGGTCTTTTTCGCTCTCATATAGCGTGCAGCTGCACATTAGAGTAGTAGCAATAAAAAACAGTATCTTTTTCATATATAATCTATTATTAAAACAAATAGTTGTTTTGCACTATGTTGCTATTACCTATCTTCATCGAGCCTGAAGGCTACAGGCACGGTGAGCATCACACTCACATTCTTGCCTTCGAGTATTGCGGGTGTTAATCGAGGCATTTTTCTTATTACCCTCAGAGCTTCTTTATCAAGTTTCTTGTTGCCACTGCTCTTTTTCACCTTCACATCCTTTACCTTGCCTTTTGAGGTTACAACGAAAATAACAGATGTGCGCCCCTCAATCCTTGCTTCGCGGCATTTCTTGGGGTAACGTATTGCGTTTTTTATATATTCAAAAAGTGCTTCTTCGCCGCCCGGGAACCGGGGCATCTCATCGGCGGTGGTGTAAATGGGTTCGTTGTAGTGCGTTCTTGTAGATGATGTCCCGCTATATCCGTTGCTTGTTACGTTTACACTCACATTGCCTATCTCCTGTGCATCGCAGGCAGTGGAGTGGAATAGTAACAAACATATAGCAACAATTGTGACAGCTGTTATTCTGTTCATATACAATAGTGTTGGTGTTATTAAGCGATGAATATGCGTTTATGCGGCAGTTTTGTTCTCTTTTTTCAAGAGAACGCCTTCTTCTCGCAGGCTACAGCCCGCCCACGTGTGAAATCGGGAATCTCCACGGGAGCGCCGCCGTTGCTTGCCGATATGTCGGTGAGCTCCACAAGACTGCTCCACAGGGCAGCATCATATACATTCATATCGAGCGGCAGCCCGTTGCGCAGGCAGTGTATGAGGCGGCAATCCATTGCGTAGTCTATCCAGCGGCGGCCGCAAAGTTCCATACCACGCTCTTTGTACATAGTTACAAAGGGGTGGCGGTGTTTTTTCATCAGTGTGGCGCACTGCTCTCCCATTATGGTGTTGTCGCTGTCGGGCGCAAATGCAAACAGGGGCATCGGGTATTTTTGTGCATATCCTTCGGTGCCGCTCACAAGAAAAGCGCGGCTATAGGGGCGAGGCAGTGTTATGCAGTGCTGCACAAGTATGGTATGCCTCCTCTCGGTTGTAATGATGGAACTATTCATATTGCCTTGCAGGCTGCCGTCGCTCACCATTTTAGATGAACAGGATACTATGCTCTTCATTCGGTCGCCACGGTTTATGCCCATTGCAAGGGCGATGGGGCCCAGTCCGTGTGTGGGGTAGGGGTTGCCGTTGTGCCTGCTCATAAACTCCACCTGCCAGTTGCTCCATTTGCGCCCGCCTTCGTCGTTTGTGGCAATGCGGTCGCGCAGGTCGTGCAGGTATGATCCTTCGGCGTGTATTATTTCGCCAAGCAGCCCTTTTTGTGCCATATTAAGCACACACAACTCAAACTCGTCGTAACAGCAGTTCTCGAGCATTATAAAGTGGCGGCGCTGCTTTTCGGCGGTATCTACTATGCGCCAGCAGTCGGCTATGGTGGTTGCTGCCGGTACCTCGGCTGCAACGTGTTTGCCCTGTTCCATTGCATACACGGCAATATCGGCGTGGCTTGCCCAGTCGGTACATATATATACAAGGTCTATTTGTGGGTTGCTGCATAGCTCCTTCCACCCGTTTGCACTGCAATGGCACGCCGGTTCCTTGCCGCCATATTGCGCTATTATGCTCTTTGTCTCCTCAATGTTTTCGGGGACAAGGTCGCAAATGGCGTTAATGGTGCAGCCATCTATGTGCATCATACGCATAACGGCACGTTTGGCTCTGACGCCAAGCCCCACAATACCCACCCTCACCGTGTCGAGAGGTTCGCACTGCAGATGTGCCACGCTGCCGTATAAGCTATCCTTGTTCATATATAATAATTCTCTACTGCAAAATAAACAAATTAGTTCTTCTTATGCAAAGGGATTCACGCTATTTAATATACATTGCGGTTATTTTTCTTTTCTGTCGGCTCGTATTTTCAGTATGCCGGTCACCAAAATAACCGCAGTGAGCACGCCCCCGCAAATATATGCCAATCTCCTGTTCTCCATTCCCACCATCATAGGCGATATGAAGATGTACGAAGCACACACGTATGTCATAAACAATGCGGGCAACAAACCTATGAGCAGCGGCTTCCTGTGCTTTGCAAGGTATATTGTGATGCACCACAGGGTGATGCAGGCAAGCGTTTGGTTCATCCACGCAAAGTAGCTCCAGATGGTTTGGAAGGGTAGTGCGAAGATGATGAGCAGGCCGCCGATAAAGAGGGGCAGCGACACCGCAACGCGCTTTGCAAGGGTGTTTTGCGGGATGTTAAGCATATCGGCTACAATGAGGCGTGCCGAGCGGAAGGCTGTGTCGCCCGATGTTATGGCGCAGGCAATCACTCCCACAACCACAAACGCGGCAATGACACTGCCAAGTGTCTGCACCGAAATGATGTTCACAAGGCGTGCAGCGCTGCCACCATACTCGGCAATGGCAGCGTTTAGCCCCTCTACGCCGCCCCAGAAGGCCATTGCTATTGCAGCCCATATGAGTGCGATTATGCTCTCGGCTATCATAGCTCCATAGAATATTGAACGGCTCTGCTTCTCGTTTGTCACGCAGCGTGCCATCATTGGCGATTGTGTGGCGTGGAAGCCCGATATTGCACCGCAGGCAATTGTCGTGAATAGCATTGGTAGGATGGGGAATTTTTTGGCATCTGCAATGCAGTTGCGCAGCGATGTGAGTTCGGGTATGCTGTACCGGTCGCTTTGGAACAGCAACACATACAAAATGCCCACAGCCATAATGAGCAGTGCCATACCAAAGATGGGGTAGAAACGGCCTATAATCTTGTCGATGGGCAATATCGTTGCAAGCACATAATATACCAAAATAGCTATAAGCACAGCGAATACCTCCCAGCTCATAGTACCGTGCATAGTGCTTTCGAGTGTGGGGCAGGAAACATTGGCGGCAATGAGCTCGGCGGGTTGCGACATAAACACAGCACCCACAAGCACCATAAGCAGCAGGGCTGCCACGCGCATAAACATCTTGGAACCATTGCCCATATATTTACCTATAATCTCGGGCAGGCTCAGTCCGTTGTTCTTCAGCGATATTACTCCCGCCACAAAGTCGTGCATTGCGCCCATAAATATACCGCCGAGTGTTATCCACAGGAATGCCACGGGGCCGTATGCCGCGCCAAGCAAAGCACCGAATATGGGGCCAAGTCCGGCAATGTTAAGCAATTGTATCAGGAATATCTTCCAGCGGGGCAGTGGCAGGTAATCCACTCCGTCGTAAAGGGTTTTTGCAGGTACAGGGTTTTTCTCATCAACGTCGCACACATGCTCAAGGTATTTGCCATATGTGAAGTAGGCTATCACAAGTGCAGCCAAGCAAATTAAAAATGTAATCATCGTGTTTTATCTCTTTTTATTATAGTCCTTCCAATATCCTTGCAGCCTCTTTGTTACCGGCGTTGGCTGCTGTGCGGTAGAGGTCTTTTGCAAGCCCTTTGTCACGCTTCACACCCTGTCCGTAGTAGTAATAGTCGGCCATTTGCTTGGTACCTATGTGGTTGCCCATTTGCGACAAGGTTTTTGCCCAGCGATATGCCTCCTCGTAATTGCTAACCGACTGCTCGTAGAAAAGCATAAAGAGCATAGCCTGTTCCCACCCCTTCTCGGCTGCTGTTTTTATGTGGCTTATGGCCTCGGGGTTGGTTTTACCTGTATCGTTAGGGCCCGTCAGCAGCAAACCATATTCATAATGCGCTTCGGCATTGCCGCTTTGTACCGCCTCGGCAAGCATTGCCGTAGCCTCTTTTATGGCGGCCTCTTCCTCTCTGCTTATTAGCTCTTTTGCTTTGTAAACCATTGCGCGTGGCTCTTTCTGCAGGCAGGCACGGCGCATCCAGGTGGCGGCAAGTTCGTCGCTCTGCTCGCAACCAATGCCATTTTTGTATAGCAAGGCAAGCTCATATTGCGCAGAGGGGTTGCCTTTGACGGCTGCGTTCTCAAAGAATTTCTTTGCCTGTTGCTCGTTCTTTTTCAGTCCTGTGCCATTGAGGTAGCACTGTGCTATTTCGTTTACTGCCGGTGCATAGTTGTATTTTGCAAGCTCGGCCCATATTGCAATGGCATTCTTGTAGCGTTTCTGGTTTTTATAGGCAATGGAAATGTTGTACTGCTTTAGGCAGGCTCTTTCAACCTCGGGGTCCATCTCCTGTTCAAAATAGTCCTCGTCGCTTTCCCCCTTGCTCTCGTTGCTTGCAGTGGCATTTGCCTCTTGCTTGCTCTGTTCGTTGATGCGTGTTGTCATTGCGGCGTCGTTGCTATAGAATGCCTGCCCGTCGCGGCCTGCAATATCCACCGTGAGCGTGCTGCACGAACAGCTGTTGTAGAACTCTATGTTTATAGAACCGTCGTTGCCGGTAGTCAGTTGCGGGTTCCACAAAATGGTGCGGCGGTGCTCCTTTTTGTCGGCAGCGGGTTTTGCCTTGCTGTAGTCGGGCGAGTAGAACTGCTTGCTCTCGTTGTAGCCCTGCAGGCTGGTGTAGCGTGTGGTGCCATATGTGTTTGCAAGGTCGGGTGTTATGCCCTGGTTCTCCTCTCCCTCTTTGTATGGTATTAAGCAGGCTACGTAGTTGGGATGCTTGGGATCGGGCTGTTGCAGTGTGTAAAGGAACGTTTCGGGCAAGGGGAAACCATCGACTCCTTCGCGGTTCGATACATAGTGCTGCGAATAGAATCCTAAATAGAACTTCTGCAATGGTGCCTTGTTGTCGAGCACATTGGCATATCTTGTCCAGTTGGTATATGTATTCTCGAACTGCTCGCGGGTTTTTGCATCACTCCTTATTACAAACTCCTTGAAGTTCATCATCTTTTCGGCATCGGCTCTTCCGTGCAGGTATTCAAAATCGGGGGTGGGTACGCCATTTGAATCGTATGCGCCGCTCACTACCATAAACTGCACCCAGTAGGCCCAGTTGTAGTTGTGGCGCTTCATAGCGCTGGTTACCACATCGGCCACGGTGAGCGAGTATTTGTACTCGTCGGGGATAGATGTGTTTGCGTTGCGCATATCGCTGCTGCTTGGCATATCCGCAAAAGCCTTCGATGTGTCCTTTGCTGCCTCATACCTTGTATTTCCAATGTATTTTATATGTCCCGTTGGAATATCTTTGCTTGTGGTGCTTATGATACCCGACTGTGCCACGGCGTTAAGAAGATTGTATTTCGTGAGGGCACTGGCCTCCGGGCCCAATCCGGCGTAGTCGGTCTCTTTTGTAAATTCGCTCTCTAATTGTTTAAGTGTTTCGTTGTACACCTCGTCTTTGTAGGTGTCGAAGTCGCGCAAGTAGCTCACGTCTTGTGCATACTCCCACTCGTCGAGGAAATTAAAGCGCATTTCGCTGTGCGGCGGGCGCGATTTTGCCTCTTTTTTGGCGCTGCTTACAACTTCCACTTGCGACAGCATAAACTCAAACGGGCTCAGCTGCACAAGATTGCTGCCGCCGGCAGCCTCGTTTTCATCGGCAGGTACACCGGTGTTGCGTTCCCAATAGTCGTACAAACGAAAATCGGGCGAGAAGTAACGGTCGAGTGCGAATGCATATCTTATGTTGTCGTTCTGCTTCACCGTTATCTGCGGTTGCAAGGCTGCTATTCGTTTGCCGTAGAAATCTTTTGTTTCCACAATGAATTCGCCCATACTGTCGGTGCGGAAGGAGTATGACGAGGCCTCTTTTCCCTCATACGATATGAGCAATTGTGTGAGATTGTCCTTGAGCGGCACCAAATTAACCTCGTCTATGTTGCCAAGTGCCGAGCCTCTGTTCTTCCTGAAGAGAGAACCTTTTATGGTTATACCGCGTTCTATTGGCTCTATTTTGCTGAAACGCTCCTGTGTGAGCTTGCTCCAGTCGTACGATGTCCAGCCGTTGGTGAGCATCACAAGGTCGAGCTGCTCTTTTCTTTTGCCGTTGTTCTTGTTGAAATATTGTGCGGCGTTGGGTATGTATCCCTTAAGCTCGGAGCCGAGCAGCAGGTATGTGTGTATGTTATAGTCCCACGATGTCTCCACGTTGCCTGCTGCATCGCTCACGGCAAGCGACAGGTTGGCATTGGCGGGGATGGGCTTGCCGTCCTCGCGTGCAATGTTCAGTGTCACCTTCTCGTATGGTGCGAGTGACAGCTCGTTTATGGCCTCGCTATTTCCCCTAACGGTTAGTTTTATGGTACTGCGGTCGCTCTTTTCTATATTTTCGTGCTCTATGAAGAAACAACGCTCGGCAAGCGGAATCTCGCCGCTGAATACAATGGCTTTGTTCACACCCTCGGGCAGTTCGCTTTTGTTCAGTGTGAATGTCTTGCTTTTTTCCGTGGGAGCAATCTTCTTGTAGTAGCCCATTGTGCCGCGGTACAATATACTGAAGGCATACTCCTCGCCCTCTGCTACGTTGTTCTCCACGGTGAAGCTTATCTCGCCGCCGTTCTCTTGCACAGCAATGGTCACACCCTCCTCCTCAACTTCGGGCAGTGTGAACTTGAACTCCTTGCGTTCCTTCTTTTTGTTGGCAGCGGTAACGGTGGCGCTGTATTTCACACCCGCTTGCGGCGTTATCTCAAAGCTACCCTTGCCATAGTGTGTGGGTTTGGTGGTGAGCAGCGCAGCCTTGTCGGCATAAATGGTTATCTGCTCGTTGATGAATTCTCCCTCGTTCCCACGCAACTCATATGCCACCTTGCTTTTGAGCCCTGCAACAAGATGTCCGCCCTCGGGGTAGAATTTCAGCTCCACATCGGGCAGTTCCGAACTTATCCACTCGCCGTCGCGCATAAAACCGCGCTTGCGGTCGAGCATATTCTTGAAATCCCAGTTGTCACCGTTCACTTTGTCGAAAATGGGGAACACACGGCTGAATACGGCATCCTTACCCCAGTTGAGCATATATCGTGTGTATGCACGCACCTCGTAGTAGCCCGACAGCAACAGCGGGTTCAACTCAAAATCGCCCCGGCAGCAACCATTTTCGTCAATCTTGTATTTTTTTGTCTCCACCACATAGCCTTCGGGGGCAACTAATTCCACATACAGCACCTTGCTTGGTGTGGTTATGCGGTCGTTTGTACCATAGCTTACATATGCCTTGAACCACATAGTTTCTCCTAAGTAGTATGCGCTGTTGTCGAAATGGAGGAACACGCGCTCCTGTTGCATAACGCGCCCCACCTGTAAGGCACGTTTGGCAGCCTCGTCGTTTGTCATACGTCTTTCTTCCTTGTCTTTGGGCTGTTGGGCTTGCAGCAACGTGATTGCAAGTGTGGCAAGTAGTATAAATATGGTACGTTTCATATCTTAGTTATATTGCAGTTGAAAAATTAAGACAAAGCCTGCCCGCGGGCAGGCTTTGTCGTGGGTTACTCCCTTATTATTTAACAGGGCTTATACGCAATTTGTAGCTCATAGGTTGGTTGGGTACGCAGTAGATGGGCATTGTACCCACGTCGGCACCACACGATGCGTTACCTATTCCACGCATAAATGCGTCGAGGTGCAGCACGGTGTAGGGGCGGGGTGTCAATTCCCACATATGCTGTCCGTCCATCAGGTCCTTGTCGGTGAACTGCAGTGCCGAGAATGATACCTTGCCCTCGGTCTCTATCTTTATACCCTCGCCCTTGTCGTTGGTGAGAGTGAGCTCACGCAATCCCTCGCGGTTGCCGGTACTCTGGGGTTTCACATAGCGCTCGGGCATCTCGGCAACGGTGGTTGTGTAGCGCCCCACCAATACACCGTCGATGCGGTCGTTGCTGTTCTCCCAAGGACCGTATGCATAGTAGTTTACATTGTGCAATGTGGAATCTATGCCGCATACAAGGCCTGCACGGCGCAACTCGGTGGTATGGGGGATGAACTTGGCATCTACGTCTATGAATCCCTGAGGATAGATGGTGTAGTTAATCTCGGTGTCGCAAAGCGAGCCCTTGCGGGTGGTCTTTACAACGGTGTTGCCATCCACGTTCTCCACGGTGCAGGTGCCTTTGGCCTCCAGGCCGTTCGATGTGTTTTGGAAACGGTCGTTCTCAATCCAGCGGTGGTTGTCATAGAGGAAGCCCTCGCCTGCAGCAATAATCTCCTTGCCATCGAATGCAAGGTTGGTCATACGGCCTGTTTCGGGGTCGAATGTAACAGATACCTTACTGTTGCCTATCTTCACCTCGTGCAGGGCCGATGTCTGCATAAGAGCCTCGCCTTTAGGCGCCACAGTTGCCAAAGGAGCACGCTCGGCAAGAGTATATTGCTTGATGGCAACCTCGTGGCCTGCCTTTGCAAAGCGCTGTGCCTCGCGGTGCATAACGCGCAGGTTAAGCATAGTTTCAATACCGTTCTCTTCGGCTTTCTCAATGGCGGCCTTTGACAGTTTCAGCTTCAATGTAACCTCCTCGCCATTAACCGCAGCGGGCAGGTTGCACTTTTTGCTGCTCACCAACTTGCCGTTCTTCACCACCTCATATACAAGATAGAACTCGTTGAGATTTGTGAAGTTATATGTGTTCTTTATTTTCACGGTAGCAGTGTTCTTCTTTTTGTCTATTCCCTCCAACGAGAACTTTATGAACTGGTGTGCAGCCTTCACCTCCTTGAGCTTGGCACTCTCGTGACGTGTGGCGGGGATAATACCGTTGCTGCAGAAGTTACCCTGGTGGGGGCCCGGGTAGTCGTATCCGGTGTGCAGGCGGTAGAGGCTGTCTTTAATCTCCTGTGGGTCGTAGATTGCCTGGTCCACCCAGTCCCAAATGCAACCACCTATGCAGGAATTGGAGTTCTCAATGTGCTCCCAATATTCGCGCAGGTTACCTATGGCATTACCCATTGCGTGGGCATACTCGCATATGAACATAGGTTTATCAAGGTTGTTGGTGTACTGGCGCATCCAAGCCTGGCCGGGGTACATCTTCGAATAGAAATCGGAGAAACGGCCACCGCCATAGCTGCCGTTGCTGCGGGTACCCTCATAGTGAACGGGGCGGTTGTCGAGTTTGTAGGCTGCGTCGTAACAGGGGCCGAAGTTATTACCGTTACCGGCTTCGTTACCCAAGCTCCACATAATAACGCAGGGGTGGTTGCGGTCGCGCAACACCATACGGTCTATGCGGTCCACGAACGAGGGAATCCAGGACTCGCGGTCCGAAATGCTCTGGTTGGCGTGGTCCTCCAAGTCGGCCTCGTCGCAGCAGTAAAGTCCATAGTAGTCGAACATTGCATACATACGTGCAGCGTTGGGGTAGTGGCTGGTACGTATGGTGTTTATGTTGTTCTGCTTCATAAGAAGAACGTCTTGCAGCATCGATTCGGTTGTTACGGCACGGCCATACAAGGGATGGGTGTCGTGGCGGTTCACGCCCTTGAAGAATACGCGCTCGCCGTTGATATAAACAATGGAGTTCTTTATCTCAATGTCGCGGAAGCCATATTTTGTGGAGAATGCCATCTCCTCGTTGCCCTGCTCGTCCATCTGCACCACGCGCAATGTGTAGAGGTTAGGTTTTTCGGCGCTCCAAAGTTCAATGTCGTTTACTTGCAGTGTGGCAGAAACCTCGGGTGCGGCAATCTTGGCTTTCATCGCCTGTTTGATGGTCTCTGTGGCAACCATTTTACCTGTGGTGTCGTAGAGAGAAACCTTGAACTGCTTGCCTTCGGGGCAGAAGTCGCGGTTGTCAATGGTGAGCTGTACATTCACAGTGGCGCTTTTGCGGCCGTTTGTTAGTGTGCTTGTGATGTAGTGGTCGCGCACTGCAGTTTTGGGCACGTTGTAGAGATATACATCGCGGAATATACCGCTCATACGGAACATATCCTGGCACTCCAGGTACGAACCATCACACCAGCGGAACACCTGCACGGCTATCTTGTTCTCGCCTTTTTTCAGGAAATTGGTAAGGTCGAATTCTGCAACATTGTTCGAGCCTTGTGTGTAGCCCACATACTCGCCATTGAGCCATACAAAGGCTGCCGAATAGATACCGCCAAAGTGTATGAATGTGCGGCGGCCGTTCCAGTTTTCGGGCACCTCGAATGTACGCACGTATGAACCCACGGGGTTAATGCCGTAGTTCTTGCCACCGTCGTTGTAACCGGGGCGTGCCTTGATGAACGGGGGAGTGTTGGAGTGGGGGTACTCCACGTTGTTGTATATGGGTTTGTCGTATCCGTGCATCTCCCAGTTTGAGGGCACGGGTATTTCGTCCCAATTGCTTACATCAAAACCCTCCTCAAAGAATGTCAGCGGGCGCTGCGAGGGCTCCGATACGAGGTTGAATTTCCAAGTACCGTTGAGGCTCTGGAAACGGCTGTTCACAGGCACGGTCCAGGGAGTGGCGTAATATGCGGCATCGGCAAGCATTGCAGCCTCGTTGTCGTAAGGCATATATGTGGCGTGTCCGCGCTCCTTGTTCTCCTCGAAGCGTGTCTCGTCCTCCCAGTAGGGCGACTCAATCTTCGGCTTTTCCACCTGCTCGAATGTGAACCAGGAGTTCTTGTCGTTGGCATCGTATGCAACCAATTTCATCTGTCCGTCGATGAGTGTGTACATCTTGTCGGCTTTGCCTTTTGAAATAATCTGGTATGTACCTTTGTTGCCCTTTACAGGCTCGAATGTAAATTTCGCATTGTTCCATATACCTACAACGGCAGGCCACTGCAACAGGTAGTCGATAGATGCGTTGCCACCGCCATCGTCGAAATTCTGGCCGTAGAAGGCGTTCTCTACAGCAAATGTAAAGAGGTCTATGGTTTTTATGCTCCAGTATTGGCCGCGGTTGGCTGCATCAACCTCCTCGCTCACAATGCGTGCGTTGTTCTCGCCCGAGTCACCGTTGCCAAGCACTTTGCTGTCGGCGGCAGAGCGTATGTAGTATGTGAGGTCGTCGTCGAATCCGGCAAATTCCGATTCCTCGATTATGAATTTGGCAGCGGGGTTGCCAATTGCTTTATCTTTGGCAATGAGACCTATACTGCCGTCTTTCTCCTTAACTGCAGCAAATGTGGGGCTGTTGGTGGGAATGAGAAGCCCGTCTTCGTATATCCACAACTGCGCCTCGTCGGAACCGTTGTTCTCGCCAAGCTCCACCTTGTTGCCGGCGGCACGCATAGCGTTGTTGGTTGAGGGATTGATGATGCGCCAGCTGCCCGAAAGTTCCGACAGCTTCCAGTACTGGGCGGCATTGCGCTCCTCGTAATCGGTTGTTCCCACTTTGTTGCCCTTCTTCTCGGTGACAACATTGTTCTTTTTACCCTGTGTGTAGACGTGGTACAGCTTTCCTTTGTCGAACTGCACCTGTGCAAAGCTGCCCATTGTGGCAAATAGTGCCACTATTGCAAGCAACATACTGCGGTTGATGAGTTTTGGCATAGTATTATGATTTAAGTCCTAAAATTATTCGCGTTTAATTGCAAAAATAGCCAAAAAAACATTAATATCCCAAGATTATAGTATTTATATTATAAGATTAAGAAATTATAATGTTTTTAACTTGTTTGGTAGCGTGTTTCTCTTTAATTTTGTTGCAAAATTATTAAACGTTTCTTAGCTTGTCGCTATGCAAAGTTTGCAATTTGTTTGCTGTTATGAGTAAAAACAGGCTTTTATATACCGATTTGTCGCTTATTCCTCTGTTTGTGGCGATATCTTTTACGGGTGTGGTGTTGCACGTCGCCCCTTTTACCACCCACGATGAGTGGCATAATTGGGCTGTGGCGCATATTGTGGCAGGGGCGTTGTTCCTTATTGCCGGTATAATTCATATAAAGCAGCATTGGTTATGGTACAAAGCGCTTGTAAAGGGGTTTAGGAATAAAAGCCATACAACCATTGCTCTCTCATTCTTGTTTCTTTTTGAGGTGGTTACAGGATTACTATTGCTGACCGTGGTGGAGGGTGGTGGCAGCAACATTGGCTATTGGCATGATATCATTGGCTTGGCTATGCTTATTGTTGGTTTATGGCACATTCTACAACGCCTCAAGATTCTTACCGGATGGCTTAAATAGGACTATTCATAACGCAAGCAGCCCTTCCGTGCACGGAAGGGCTGCTTGCGTTATGGTGTATATATTATTTACCAAATTTTCCACCCATTTTAGGCCCCATCTTGGCACCGTTCTTGGCACCGCCGCCGCCACCTGCGGCAAATATGTTCTCGCCATAGTTCACAGCCTTGAAACCGGCATCCTGCTTGCGGCGGAAGGCAATCTCTATCAGTTTGTCGACCAATGTACCGAAATTGTAGCCGCTGTACTCCCATAGGTAGAATGACAGTGAACCGGGGATGGTGTTAATCTCGTTTACAAAAATCTCATTGGTAGCCTCGTCGATGATAAAGTCTATGCGGGCCACACCGTCGCACGAAAGGGCACGGAATGTGTCGCAGGCAGCCTTTTGTATGAAGTCGGTGCTCTCCTTGGGCAGGTTGGCGGGAATCTCGCGCACTGTCGATTGCATTCCCTGACTCTGCTTGCCACCACCGTTCATATATTTATCCTGGTAGGAGAGTATCTCGCCACTGCGCACCGGTACCTCGCACACCGAGGGCTCGCACTCGTAATAGTTACCAAGCACAGCACAGTTTACCTCCTTTAGTTTTTGTACATATTTTTCAATAATTATGCGGCTGGTGAAAGATATTGCATAATCCACGGCGTCTAAAAACTCCTCGCGGTTGTGTGCGGCGCGTATGCCCACGCTGGAACCACTGTTGGCGGGCTTTACAATCACGGGGTAGCCCAGTTTCTCTTCAACCATTGCCACCGTCTCCTCCTGCTTGTCGCTCCACTGCTTGTCGCTGAACCAACAATAGTCTATCACGGGTATTCCGCACTCCTTGAGAATCATCTTCATTGTGATTTTGTCCATACCGTTGGCCGATGCAAGGGTGTTGCAGCTGGTGTAGGGTATGCCCGAGAACTCCATAACTCCCTGGAATGTGCCATCCTCGCAATTTGTGCCGTGCAGGGCGGGCAGAATAACATCCAATTTAGTAACCACCGCCTTTTGGAAAAATCCTTTGTTGCAGCGGTAGAGATTGGTGTCGCCATAGATGGGGCGCATATAAACCTCCTCGCACATAGCCAGCAGTTTCTTTGTGTCGCGGTAGTTGGCTACGTTAAACAGCGCGTCGCCTGTGTACCACTTGCCTGTTTTTGTAATGTATATGGGGGTAATGTCATATTTTTCTCTGTCCATTGCCGCCATTGCCTGGTTGGCTGTGATTACCGAAATCTCGTTCTCGACGGAACGGCCGCCAAAAACTACTCCTACATTTATTTTCATTGTCGTTGTGTATGTTAATTTGTAATTCTATCCTGTTAAATGTTTATTTGAAATTATCGGGTAAATCGTTTTCGTAAAGCACCACATCGCCTGCCTTAAGTATAGTGGCAAGGTGTGCGTGTGCTTGGTGCAGCGAGTCGGCAAGGAAATAGCGGTCGGGGCTCATACCGCCCTTCTCTATGCCCTGCTTAATGGCCTCGCGGTTGGTTTGGTTCACCACAATTGCATAGTCGGCACAGCGGGCAATGCCCTCGCCAAGCCCTTGGTTGGCCTCGGCCTGCTTTGCGCCCATCTCCACAAATCCCGGGGTGATGATTATGCGTTTGTTTCCCTCACCCACGGCAAAATTGTGCAAAACCTCAAGTGCCATTTTGGCGCCCTGCGGGTTGGAATTGTATGCATCGTCGAGCACGGTTATGCCGCCCGAATTGCGCATCGACAGGCGGTGCTCCACGGGTTGCAGGCGTGCTATGGCGTTCTTCTGCTTTTGCAGGGGTACCTGCAGGTGGTTGGCAACGGCAATGGCTCCCAATATGTTCAGCAGGTTGCCCTCGCCCAAAAGACGGCTACTGTATGCCTCCTTGCCTTGCGCGGTGGTTAGTTTGAACGAAAGACCGTTTGCGCCATACTGCACCTCGCTTGCGCGGTAGTCGGCAGTGTCGTCGGTGCCATATTTTATTACCCTGCAAGGGCTTGTTATCTTGTTGTAGCTCTTTATGTAGGGCGAGTCGGTGTTTATCACTCCAAGCCCTGTGGCGGGTAGCGAGTTTATGAGTTCGAATTTTGTATCCTGAATATTCTCCACACTCTTGAAGGTTTCCAGATGCATCTCGCCCACCGCCGTTACAATACCTATTGTGGGGTGTACAAGGTCGCATATCTCCTTTATGTCGTTCCGCTGCTTGGCGCCCATCTCCACAATGAACACCTGGTGATATGGGCGCAACTGTTCGCGTATGGTGCGTATGACACCCAGCAGGGTGTTGAAGTTGCCGGGGGTGACAAGCACGTTATATTTCTCGGCAAGTATGCTTGCAAGGTAGTTCTTGGTGCTTGTCTTGCCAAAACTGCCTGTGACGCCTATTATAACAAGGTTTTTATTGCTCTCTATAATTCTCTTTGCATCGTTGTAATAGCCGCGGTTTATCGCCTTTTCTATGGGTGTGTTTACAAAATTGGCCCCAAGCATCACTGCATCCGACAGTAAAATGAGCAGGGCGGCGGTTGTGGTTGCGTATGCGGGTGAGAGCACTGCTGCGGTTGCCACCATAGCCGCAAAAAGCAGCAGGGTGGTGGTGTATAGCCTTTTAACTCGGTTGGTAAATACCAATGGGGTTTTCTGTGCCTCCTTTTTACCTGTTTTGCTTCTTACCGACGCAAATACAATGGTAGCGACTATTCCCGCTGCTGCATACAGCGGGTGGGGAATTAGTGAAAAGGCGACGATTGCAATTGCAAAAGCGCGGTTCCCGCCCCAAATGTTTCCCTGCCCTAACCAACGCAAGTAGCGGCTGTAGCGGTAGGAACTCAGCTGGAACATATGAATATCGTGCTTTGCCGATATTACTCCAAAATATATTGCGCATAGCAGTAGCGCTACGAGTGTATATATGCTCATAATCTTATGCTATCTTGAAAAAACTTTTCATTACCTGTGTAAAAAGCCCCTGATTCTCGAGGAACGAAAAATGTCCTGTGCCGTGTGCTATAACCAATCCTGCATCGGGAATCTGTTTCTCCATTGTCTTTGCATCGGACAGCGGGGTGGCGGTGTCCATATTGCCCCAAAAGAGCAGCGTGGGTGCCGCTATCTTTGGCAGTAGATGGGTGAGGTCTTCGTTTACCACCTTCGACAGTATGGCACGCATCTTGGGCGATGCGTTGTTGTAGTCGGCCGAACCTGCCCCTTTACGGCGTTTTTCAATTACGGCATCGGCTGTTTTCTTTGGCAGGAATGTGTAGCAGAGCCATTTGAGCGCTTTGAAGGTATATACCTTGTAGTAGTACTTCAATGGGCGCTTGGGCTTTATGCCGGCGGCATCCACAAGCACCACGCGGCTCACCCGGTTGCGCGATGCATATATGATGCTTATGCGCCCGCCGAACGAGTGCCCCACAAGGGCGGGGCTTTGCAGGTCGTTATCCTTTACAAACTGCTCCACCATACGGGTGTATTCCTCCGTGCCCCACACCGTTTGCGGCTCCTGCGATGCACCGAAGCCGGGAAAATCGAAATTATATACCCTGTATTGCGTGGCAAGCACAGCCTGCAGGTGCTTGAAAATCTCGTTGCTGCAACCCCAACCGTGGAGTAGCAGCACGGGAGCACCCTCACCTGCAACCTCTATGTTTATCTCTATGTCGTCGTATCTGTATCTCATTTTATGCCTGTTGCCACCCTTTTGGCGGCAATACGATTTTCTCCCGCGAAGATAATGAATATTATTTAGATACTTGTTTTTATTTTTTACAAATAATCGGATATGTACACAAAAAGTGGTTACGCCGCGGCGTAACCACTTTTTGTGTCATTGTTGTGCGTTTTTTTAGAATTTTACGCAGTTAAGGTTCTTGTCGACAATCACACCATCTGTGGCTTTGAGGTTGAATTTTACGTTCTTCTTGGCCTTGAGTGTGATGGTTGCAATATCAATGTCGCCGTTTAGCATAGGCTGGTCGGCTACATTCACGAATGTGGGGTAAACAACTGTGTTGCCATTACCGTGCATACGGTTCTTGGTATAGTTGTTCATATTGGCTGTGTTCATAGCCTTAACCGTTACATACTCGTACTCGTCGCTGTCGTAGGGGATTGCAAGGCCCAGTGCGTTTACATTGGCCAGAGCCCGGCCTTTGATTGTAATGACAACCTCCTCGCCGGCCTTGTAGTTCTTCTTGTCGGCCGCAATGGTTATTGTGCCTGCAACCACCTGTGCCGGGTCGGCATACGCACCATCCTCAATACGTGTGGCTGCCACGGAGATGTCGTATGCATCGATGAGCCCGTTCTCGTTAATATCGCCTATGCTCACATATTCAAAGTCGCTGTCGCTGCTACGCAAGCCTGTGTAGTTCATATACGATGTGAGGTCGTTTTCATCCACTTTCTTGTCCTTGTTTATGTCGCCTGATAGGAATGACTCGCTGCCGGGCACCTTGAAGATATACATTTCGCGGCCCGAGCCAAAGTTGCCAACAGCCTCGCTCACGTGAATCTTTACAAAGCGTGCTTTGGGGTTGCCGTCGAATGTAAACACCTTGGTGTCGGGTGTGCGCTCCCAGCTTACGTCAACAGGCTCGCTCCACACCTCTTTGTTTGTGCTGTAGCTTATTTCGGCCTTGGTAATGGTTCCATTGCCGCCATCCTCACGGCCAAGATAATGCAACTTGTCGAGGGTGCTCATACCATTGAGGTCGATAATCATATCGAAGGGAACAGAACTCTCGCCATACACCGTGTGCCATATGTTACCCTCCTCGAAGTCGAACAGGCGGTTGGGGCCCTGCCCGCCTTGGTTACGGCAGGTTGTTGTTGCCGAAAGGCCTGTGAGGGCAAACTCAAGCGGGTTGCTTTTTGTGGTGCACTCTATTGAGGCCCACTCCGATGTTCCGCTGTTGTTCACGGCACGCACATTGAATTTGTACGTTGTTTCGGGTTTCAAATCTTCGAATAGCAGTTCGCAGTTCTTTATGGTGGTGTATGTGCGGCCTTCGAACTCTATTTCATAGTAGTCGGCATTGGCAACCTCGTTCCAGCTCGGTGTTATGGTGTATGCCTGGCAATTCTCGTCGGTTACCACGGGCTTGGGAGCCTCTAATGCGCCCTCTTTGGCAAGGTGGCTGTTGGCGGGGTTGAATATGTACCCCTTGAGTGTGACTGTCGTGGTTGCTGCCGTTACGTCGCTCTTTGCCAGTTTAACCATTACCACCGGGTTTTTGATGATTTCCACTTTGGCAAAATCGCTGCCCTCTGTGGCAAAACGGTTTAGGTTGGGGGCCGCATCGTAGAAATAGACATTCTCGCCCTTGTCGAAATCCTCAATGTTGTTTACTTTGGTAAGTTTTACACCCTTCTTGCCCACTTTGGCAGTAACGCTTTTGGGTGCTTCGCTCACGTTTATTTTGAAGATTGTTGTTTTCTCCTTTACAAAACCGTCAAAACCGCCCTTTGTGGGCTCAATGGTGATGGTGGCATTGCCCTTTGCATCGCAAGCCTGCTTTATGACGGTTTCTGTGCAATGGCCGGCGCGGTAGAGCTCTGTTGTGCCATCGTCGTCATACTCGGTGAACGAGCCTTCACCTGCGGGATAAACCTCGTACATACGCAGGCTCTTATCCACCTGTGCAGGGGTGTTGTGGGGTGTTGTAACGGGGATGATGGCACCGGCCTTTACAAACACGGGGAGTTTCCACAAGGGGGCATCAAAGTTGTTGATTATGCAGTTGCCGCTGTACTTTTCACCCGTAAAGTAATCTATCCACTCGCCCTCGGGCAGGTATATTCCGTTGCGTATGTCGTTGCCATCCTTGTCCATTGCAGTCTCTTGGTATATGGGTGCTACAAGGAAATATGGGCCATACATAAACTGGTAGCGGGTTGCGCTGCCAAGTGTGTAGTCGTTGGGGTAGTCGAGGAACATTGCGCGAATCATTGGCTTGCCATTGATGGCTTCGCGCGCAATTGTATATGCATAGGGCATAATCTCGGCCTTAATCTTCAGATATGTGCGGTTGATTGATGTTGCAGGCTCGCCAAATACGTGAGGGTATTTCTGGCTTGAACCCCAACCGTCCATATTAAGCATCATAGGCGTGAATGTTTTCCACTGGTAGTCGCGCACGTTCACAGGTGTGTTTTTACCACCGAATATTCCGTCCATATCCGATGAAATGTTGGGCTGGCCTGCGAGGCCCGAACCTATGTATGTGGGTATGTGGAATCGTATGTACTCCCATTCGCCACCGCTCTGGTCGCCTGTCCATATACCTGCGTAGCGCTGTGTGCCTGCCCAGCCGTCGAGCGAAATGATGAAGGGGCGTGCGTTGTTTCCATAGTATGTCATAATTTGTGCAACATCTGTTACACCGTTAAGGCCGAACGAGTAGCCGGCGCCCACCCAGGCAACGTCTGTCTTGAGAACGCGAACGCCTGCATCACGTACCTCCTTAATAATGTCGCGCTGCAAAAGAGCGTGAACGCCCTCGCGGGGGTATAGGTTCGACTCGGTCCACAAACCTATCTCCACACCCTTTGCACGGGCATAGTCGCCAAACTCTTTAAGGTTCTGTATGTTGCCGTCGATAGTCTCGGTCTGGCCATAACCGGCACCGTAACCGTCATTTGGCAGAATCCAACCAAGGGGCATATCGTGAGCTTCGTAGCGGTCAATAACGGCACGTGCCGAAAACTGGTACTGCTCCTTGCCGAACTCGCCGTTGAGCGACTCCTTGATACCGCCGTTGTCGGTCTGGCTCTCGGTATAGCGTTTGCCATCCTCGTATAAAAAGCCGCCGCCCTGTGTGTTCTCCTTCCAATAGTCGCGGTTGTATGCATTGAGGTGTCCCTCATAGAAACCGAACTTGGGGATAAGCACAGGCTCGCCGGTAAGCTGGTAGAAATCGTTCAGAAGGGCTATGCCGCATTCGTTAACCATAAAGAATACATCGAGGTAGTCGGTTTCGTGCATAAGGGTTACCTTGCCCTCCTCGGTTGCCGCAAAGTCGTATGCGCCTTTCTTGAATGTGTACCACATAAAGCCATAGCCGCCTGTGGACCAGAAGAAGGGGGTGGGCGATGCTACGCCACCGTCGGTCCAGCTGTTCTGGTTCTCTATGGCTATTACGTTGCCTTTATGCGAGAAACGGCCGTTCTGCACACCGCCGCCATAGTAGTATTCTTCGGGGTTGGCCTTTAGAGTGATGGTGGTCTTTGTGTTCTTGAACTGCACAGGGGCAATCTCTTCAAATGCCACCTTGCCTGTCGCAAGGTCCTTTACCTTCATTGTGCCGCTCTTCTTGCATATCGCAATTTCAATTTTTGCAGTGGCGATGGTATAGCATCCGTCACTCTCGCCCACCTCAACCTTTGAAACCTCTCTGCGGGGGTTGTTGACAAGAATCTTGGCTTCAGGTGTTGCTGCGGGGTTGCGCAGAATGCCACCGTTGTTGTCGCGGAACATACGGAAGATGTTCTCACCGTAAAAATCGAGTGTCACTCGCTGTTTGTTGCTCAAATTGAGCTCTACTGTGGTGGGGTTGATTTTTACCACTTTGGCTACTGCATCGCCGTCGCTTGTGGGCGTGGCTTGCACTTGAACGCCTTGTGTAAAAAGCATTAAGATTGCAAGAGCAAATGTCTTGAATCCTCTTTTTGCAATGTTCATAGTAATTAAAGATTTATAGTACGATTTGTTTATATTTTTACGCTATGGCATATTACTCCATACAAAGTGCAAAAATATTAAAAATTTGTGATTTAATGAATTTATTTTCAATTATTATTAGTCTATTTTTTTTAGTCTGATTCTAATCTGCCATTATTTTTTATAATTATAATATTTTGAGCTATCTTCGCTCTGTTTTTGTCGAATTGTATAAAAATATGATATATCCCCGTAATTTCGAGAATAAGATAGAGTTCGATGCGGTGCGCCGTATGCTCAAAGAACATTGCCTCTGCAGCCTTGGCCGCGAGAGGGTGGATGATATGTTCTTTATGACCGACTTCGATGCCATCTGCACTCGCCTTGCCGAAACCGAGGAGTTTGTGCGTATATTGCAGGTGGAGCAGGGCTTCCCGTCCGATTTTTACTTTGACGTGCGCGAACCATTGCAGCGCATACGCATCGAAGGTATGTATATGAGCGCCGACGAACTGTTTGCGCTGCGCCGCTCGCTCGACACCATAGGGCGCATACTGTCGCTCTTGCGCAAGCAGGGCGGTGATGGCGACAATGCTACCGATGACAACCCGCTATACCCGTCGCTCCGCCGCCTGGCAGGCGATGTGGAGGCTTTCCCTGCCATAATACGCAGCATAGACAGCATAATAGACAGGTTCGGCGCAGTAAAGGATAGCGCATCACCCGCACTTGCCCGCATACGTGGCGAGCTTGTGCGCACATCGGGCAGCATCTCACGTACTCTCAATACGATATTGCGCCGCGCACAGGCCGATGGCCTTGTGGAAAAGGATGCCGCGCCCACTTTCCGCGACGGCCGCCTGGTAATCCCGGTGGCACCCGCCCTAAAACGCAAGATGGGTGGTATAGTGCACGACGAGTCGGCAAGTGGAAAAACCGTATTCATCGAGCCGGCCGAGGTAGTTGAGGCCAACAACCGCATACGCGAGCTGGAGGCCGAGGAGAAGCGCGAGGTCATTGCCATTCTCACAGCCTTTTCGGCCGAATTGCGCCCGTCGGTGCCATCACTTATGCAGGCATACGGTTTCCTGGGCGAGATGGATTTCATTCGTGCAAAAGCCGAGCTTGCAATAAGTTTTAACGCCATAAAACCTATATTGGAAAACAGACCAATGATGGACTGGGGTGCGGCAGTTCACCCACTGCTCGAAATATCATTGCGTAAGCACGGCCGTCGTATGTCGCCCCTTGATATAGAACTCGACGGCGAGCGTCGCATATTGCTCATTTCGGGCCCTAACGCAGGTGGCAAATCGGTGTGCCTTAAAACAGCCGGCCTGCTGCAATATATGTTGCAATGCGGTATGCTTGTGCCGCTGCACGAACGCAGCCGTGCAGGGCTTTTCAAGAATCTGTTTATAGACATTGGCGACGAGCAGAGCATAGAGGACGACCTTAGTACCTATTCGAGCCATCTGCTCAATATGAAATTCACTCTTAAAAATTGCGACAGCGCCTCGCTCATACTCATAGACGAGTTTGGCAGTGGCACCGAGCCGCTCATAGGCGCTGCCATAGCCGAAGCATTGCTCAAACGTTTCAACAACCGCGGTGCATACGGCATAATAACCACCCATTACCAGAATCTCAAACATTTTGCCGATTCCACCGTGGGAGTGGTAAACGGTGCTATGCTCTACGACCGTGGCGAGATGCGTCCTCTCTTTCAGTTGCAGATAGGCAACCCGGGCAGCTCGTTTGCCGTGGAGATAGCGCGCAAGATAGGCCTGCCCGAGGAGGTTATAGCCGATGCATCGGAGATTGTAGGCAGCGACTACATACGTTCCGACAAATATTTGCAGGATATCGTGCGCGACAAGCGCTATTGGGAAACCAAACGCAAGAACGTGCACCAGAAGGAGAAGGAACTCGACGAGATGCTTGGCAAGGTTCAAGAGTCGTCGGAAGAACTCAAAAAGAGCCGAAAGCAGATACTCAAGGATGCCCGTGAAGAGGCCGAGCAACTGCTGCGCAGCGCCAATGCCAAGATTGAAAACACCATACGCAGCATAGTGGAGGCAAAGGCCGAAAAGGAGAAAACACGTAGGGCCCGTCAGGAATTACGCGATTTCAGTAAAGAACTCGAGGAACTTGCCAAGCAGCAGCAACAGGTGAAGACCGACCGGGAAATGGCCCGTATTCTCGCGCGCCAGGAGCGTAAAAAGGGCGGTAAAAAGGAGAAAACCGGCCCCGCGCAACAGCAAGCCGCGCAGCCCGAAAAAGAGAAGCCCGCATTGCAGCCCGGAATGTATGTGCGCATCGAGGGCCAGCAGGCCGTGGGCGAGATACTTTCAGTGAACAAAGCGGGTGCCGTGGTGCGTTTCGGTGCCATAAAATCCACCGTTTCCATCGAACGTTTGCGCCCTGCCGATGCCCCCAAGGAGGAGGTGCGCAAGGTGTCGTTCCTCACTACCGAAACACAGCAACAGTTGCACGACAAACGCTTGAATTTCAAATCGGACATAGACATACGCGGTATGCGTGGCGATGAGGCTGTGCAGGCTGTAACTTACTTCCTCGACGATGCCGTGGTGTGCAACGTGCATCAGTTGCGCGTGCTTCACGGCACGGGCAACGGCATTCTGCGCACCCTTGTGCGACAGTATTTGAGTACGGTGCCTTTTGTGCACTCTTTCCACGACGAGCACGTGCAGTTTGGTGGTGCGGGCATCACAGTGATAGAACTCGACAAATAACCAAAAAAGCGGCATTTGCCGCTTTTTTGGTTATTTGTCGTTCAACAGGAACTTTACATTAACATTTACCGTATAGGTTATTTTCCCTATCTCTATTTGCGGCCCGCCATCTGCAATATCATCAATATTCACCTCTGATAGCATTGTGTTGCGTGCCTTGTAGAGGCGTGGCTGGGCGTTGCCGCTTGAATATTTGTTTGAGTTTATGCTCAGTGCCGTGCCTATGCTTTGCCCTATTGCCGCAGCAAGGTTGGCAGCCTCCTCTTTGGCGCTTTTCATTGCTTTTGCCCCAAGCTCCCTGTATATCTCATCCTCCTTGCTGTAGTTGGTGCGCACAAGCTGTATGTTGGTTATTCCCTCGGCCTCGAGGGCGGCAATAACCTTCTGCATTGTGGCAGCGCTGCCAAGTTTAAGCATATATGTGGCGCTGGTGCGCGGGGTGATGTTGCGTTTGAATGTGGAGTAGGTTATTTCGCTGCCCATATAGTTGAGCGAGAGAGCCTCCTCTACATTTATGCCAAGAGCCTCCAATCTGTTTATCATTGTCCGTTGCAGCTCCTCCACGCTCTTTTTCCCTTTGTTCTCCTTTTCGTTGACGGTGATGCTTATGTATAGCTCATCGGGGGTTACCTTCTGCTCGCAGGTAGAGTTCTGCATTATGTATGGGCGTTCTTCGCTCTGTGCAGATGCACTCAGTGGCGCAACCATTATTGCAATGAGTGCAAATCTCAAAATTCTTTTCATCATTGTTGCTGTTTTTTTTGTTATGCTTGCAATTTTATGCTTTTGAAATAAAACAAACAAATGGTGCAACCCTTTTCTGCGGATTTTTAACACCATTTGTCTGTTTACCTGCCTATTTTAATATTATTAAATATTCTGTAATGGCGGGGCTAAAATAGCAGAGAGATAAATCCTATTATTATAAATATTATAAAGAATACAGTACTTATACCTGCAAATACCACACCCCAAAGCAAGAATATAGCACCGGTGTATGTGCCAAGCAAAACAATAGCACTGCATAGTAAAGCGCGGTATAAACCATAGATGAAACCGCGTATAAAACGCCTTGTCGATGATGCCACCTGATAACTGAATTTTGGTAATCCTGATTTTGGCAACCTCATACTAAACCATAGTATTGTGACAAGCGATGCCGCCGTAGTGAGGTCGCTCGTCATATCGATTTCCTCTATCGCCCACGCGGTCCAGGGAGCAAAAAAACCGAAGGTTTCGTATAACAGATATAATATCGGTGCAACCAATAGAACGCAAAGTATAATAGCCAGATTTGTGCCAAATTTTGTTACCATTGACATTCGTTTCTCCAGCTCCTCTTGCATATAAGCCTCGCTCGACCCGGCCTGCGGATATTTATTTACTTTTTGCAAAACCGCCCAAGCCTTTCCATATTTGCGCTTTCTGCAATACTTGTTTACTTCTCCTCTTAGGTCGTTGAGCCTGTCCGATATTGGCGATGTCACAGCAATCAGCCGCCAATCATCACCAAGCAACATACAGGTATATTGCTTGCCATCTATCTGATAGTTAATGGTTTTGGCCTTGCACTCGTAGGTGTAAACATTGCTGAAACATACGGCGGTGCTGTCGGGGCGCTCCACGCTGCCGGCAAGGTGCGATAGCATAGCGCCGACAAAGGGGCGCTCTTTAAGGCCGGCTTGTTCAAAATTACCCTTTTCGACACGAATATTCTCCACCAAATTCCAGGGAGTGTTCTTGTCGAACAACTTGATAATTTTGCTTGCATCATCTCGTTGAATAAGTATGGGAAAGCGGTAGTCGTGAATGGTTTTTGTGTATAGTCGTTGGTTAAATCCAAGGTAATTAACAACCTTTCCCTCGCCTTGACAAGTGCTGCACGTAACCTTGCCCGTAGCGCCGCAATTCCTACAATTCTCAATTGTTTCTTTGCTATCTGTGATTTTTCTTCTTCCCTGGCATACGGGGCAGTTGACCTTTTCATCGTAATACTCGGTCTTATAAACCAACTTCCTTTGTCCCGTGTAGTACTCTGCCACTTGTCTCTCTCTGGACCTTTTCTCATATACATAGCCATAACCGTTGCAATTGGGGCAATTGCGCTCGGTTTTGATGATGCGTTTTACCGTTCCCCTGCCGCCACATTCGCTGCAAGTGACCCTGCCTTGCCCATGGCAGGAATGGCAGGTGGTGACATAGTGGCTGTTTTGTATTGCAAACGAATTCTCCTTGTTGGTGAATGCGGTAGGGGAATCGGCCATAGACCAACGGTTTATGTCGTCTTTCCCTATTTTGGGCGTGGTGGGTATGCTTCTCCCTCTCAAGCGCTCCATCTCCTTTGATATCCAACGGCTGTCGTATTGCGTCTTTATCTCGGCATAATATAACGGAGTGTCAAAAACCTCCACGATTTTTATTTCGTCGCCCAACTTGTTGCGGTCGTAGCCTTTGATAGATGCCGCCCATTGATTGAACAGCTTGCGGAATTGTTTCTCTTCCTCTCTGGAAAAGGTTATTTTTTCTGTGTTTTTATAATCTGCCATAATTCCCTCCTCCTTAATTTCATTTTTTGAATCCGGTTGCTTTGTTCTCAAAACTTAGGCTGCGTATCGATTTAAGCCCAAATTTAACGGCTGCAAAAAGGGCGATAATCAATAATATCACCGAAAACAGTGGTATCAACAGTGCTAAACGGTCTTTCTCGCTTATCTTGTCGTCGTAATCGTGACTATCGAAGGCGCGTTTGAAATAATCCACATAGGTCCAGCCCGAAAGCTCTTCGTCGGTCTTTCCTTCGGCCACCTCTTTTTGGTAAAGGTCTTTGGCGCATATATCTGTTTTCTCGTACGCTGTGGATAGGCTGCTCCATCTATATGCCTCGTATGCCGATACAAATATTCTTCTATAATCGGTTGTTCCCTGCTGTGCTAATCTTTCCTGTGTGCCGGGGAGTGATATATGGAATACAAATAATCCCCCTAATGCCGCAAATAGCAGAATTACAATAAACAGTTTTTTGATGAATTGTAGAATCTTCATAAGCCGTTGTATTTGTGTTTTTTTACTGGTTTATGTGGTGCTTAAATATCCTGTGTGGCACGTTTCCTATATTCCAACGGTGATTGCCCCGTCTTCTTTTTGAAGAATGTGGAAAATTGCCCCAGACACTCAAAATGCAGCTGCTCGGCAATAAGAGCAATGCTCATATTGGTGGAGTAGAGCAGTTCCTTTGCTTTCACAAGTTTAAGTTCCTGGCGGTATTGCCCCGGCGATATGCCGCAGGCTCGCTTGAACTCCCTGCGGAAAAGCGAGTAGCTTATGTTGAGCGAGGTGGCTATCTCCTCGAGCGAGTGGCTGCCGCTCATATCCTCCTTTATAATGGCCTTTGCCTGGCTTATGATACGTGTCATAAAACTGTCGCCAAACGAGTGGTTTATGTTCTCGTAATACACCAGGCCTATGAGCGAAAAGGCAAGACCGGCGGCCATCTGCTGGTAGCCTTTTCGTTCGCTGCTCACAATCTCCAGTATCTGGTGATAGGTGTTTGTTATCCTCTCGTCCACGCCCACGCGGAAAACGCAATTCTTGAATGTGAAAAAGCCTGCCTTTATCTTGTCGTCGATGATACTGCCGTTGAATCCTATCCAGTGGATGTTCCAGCCGCTTTCGCAGTCGGGGGCAAAAGAGTGCCACTCGCCGGGGAAGAGCATAAACATTGTGCCGGCCTCAATCTTTGTTCTGGAACAGGATGCACTCTCGAAATAACCACCGCCGCGTGTTATGTAAACAAGTTGGTATTCATTGAGCACCCGTCGTCCTTCGTCATTGAATTTATATCCATCGGGCTGTTCGATTGGCAGTTGCTCCTCGCCGGCATCTATGTGTCTGAACCCCACGGTGGTTACTGCCAGGCCCCACGACTTGTCTCTGGGTGATATTTGCAGATATTTGAACTGCTCTATTCTCTCTTTTTTCTCAGTTGTTGTCTCTTCTTTCATTTTGTAGTAAATGCAGTGTTGTATAGTAGTGTATATGACAAAGAAAATAAAAAAAGTTTATATCTTGTCCATAAGTACAATGTTTTTTTGAAAAAAGTTAAAAAAGAAAAATGTACACATATTCATCCCTTTATCCTTATATATAATAATGCGGTGCAGCAGCCACTTTGCCTGCAAACATTTCTTTTGCTTTGTTTGTTTCTCTCTCTGTAAACTTTCAAACAAATAAAATTATGAAAAAACTTTTAAAGGCAACAATGGTTTTTGTTTGCGCGTGCCTCACAGGCTCGGCCGTTTGCGCACAGGAGTGGGTGAAACCCGGTGATGAACCCGTTTCGCTTATCTGCATCAGTGAGACTATTAACGAAGCTCCCGATGTGGTGGAGATTTTCCAGACAACGCAGAGTAGCTATTACCACAATCCGCGTGCTCCGCGTTTTGTACTTGTCGACCAGCAGGGCAAGTGGGGCTTGGGTATAGGCGGTTACCTGCAAACCACGTTTGAGTACGATTTTGGCGGCTCGGTGGATAATGTCGACTTCTTGCCCTCGGCAATAGACAGGAGTGGTGTGTCGTCGAGCCAGTATCAGATGGATATGACAACCTCTACCATCTTTATGAAACTCGTAGGGCGCAGCAAGGTGCTTGGCGATTTCTATGTGTTTACGTCGGGTAACTGGCGCGGTAGCGGCGACAACTTCCGCCTTCACAATATGTATATGAGCACCAAGTACCTCACACTCGGTTACACAACCGGTGCTTTTATGGACCTTGAGGCCTGCCCCGTTACCGTAGATTACGGTGGCCCCTGTGGTATGGCTTTCTATCGCACCACGCAGTTGCGCCTTAAGTATGCCTTCGATTGGGGCTTGTCTATGGGTATGGGTATAGAGGCATCCAAGCCTGTGGGTACCAATACCGAGTATTCAAACATCACAAGTCAGCGTATGCCCAATATCCCCATATATGTGCAGTATGCATTCAATGACGACAGCCACATACGCGTGGCCGGCGTGGTGCGCAACCTTTCGTATCGCAATAATGTAACAAACGACAAGCATAACAAGTATGCCTGGGGTGCGCAGGTGAGCCTTTTGGGTACATTGGGCAAATTGCAGCTGAAGGGCCAGTTCACTATGGGTAAAGGTATAAGTTCCTACATAAACGATATATCCAATGTGGGTGTCGACCTTGTTCCCGCTGCCGAAAACGGCCGTATGACTATGTTGCGCTCCGAGGCTTGGTATGTGGGCTTGCAATATAACGTAAGTTCAAAATTCTTTGCCACCGCCACATATAGCCAAACAGCCCTTCACTCCAACAGCGGCTATGCCGAGGCTTATCCCGAATCGTACCGTCGCGGGCAGTATGTTGTTGCCAATATGTTCTACAATGTGAGCAAGAATATGCAGGTGGGCCTTGAGTATCTGCACGGCTGGCGCACCGATTTCGATGGCGACAAGGATGGTGCCAACCGCGTGAACATTGCAGCACGTTACAATTTCTAACATATTGCAGTAGTTGTTTTGTTTATATAAGCGAGCATCGTGCCACGCACGATGCTCGCTTGCTTGCGCTTCGCTTTCTTGTAGCATTATTGCATTATGCGAAATATTGCAAATGCAGTTGTAACATTTTGCATTCTGCGAAATGTTCTGCGCTCGCTGTGAAACCTGCAAACAGGTTTGCGTTTCGCTCTCTTGTAACATTTTGGTAACAATTATGTAACAAGCAGGTAATTTATATTCCCCTATTTTGCAACACGAAAGAATAGTAAGAGGCATATAATTATAATCTGAATATTATGGAAATATCTTATCTTTTGATTGTCGTCTTTCTCTTTGCACTTGCAATAGTGGATTTGTGGGTGGGAGTGAGCAACGATGCTGTGAATTTCATTAGTTCGGCTGTTGGTTGCAAGGCTGCCAAGCTGAAACACGTACTCTTTGTGGCGGCTGCAGGTGTCTTTATGGGCGCAGCGTTCAGTAACGGAATGATGGAGGTTGCCCGCAGCGGAATTTTCAACCCTTCGGAATTCTATTTCTCCGAGGTTATGTGCATTTTCCTTGCCGTGATGGTGAGCGATGTCTTTCTGCTCGACCTCTTCAACTCGCTTGGCCTGCCCACATCAACTACAGTGTCGCTTGTGTTCGAGTTGCTTGGTGCAGCCTTCATTGTGGCAATAATAAAGATGTTCAGCGGTGGTGCCGATATGGATATCGTTAACCTGCTCAATACCGACAAGGCATTGGTTATGATTATCTCGATATTTCTTTCGGTAGCAGTAGCATTTCTCTTTGGTCTTGTGGTGCAGTGGATATCGCGCCTTATTTTTACATTTCATTTTCGCAGGAATCTTGGTCGCAAGATTGGCATCTTTGGCGGTATTGCCGTTACATCGATAGTCTATTTTATGCTCATAAAGGGCTTGAAGGGTACTACCATTGTGTCGCCCGATGTAAAGGAGTACATAAACAACAACCTGCTACTTGTGCTTGGCGGTTGCTTCCTCTTTTTCACGCTGCTTATGCAGCTGCTCCATTGGTGCCGCGTGAATGTTCTTAAAGTGGTTGTACTCATTGGTACATTCTCGCTTGCACTTGCCTTTGCAGGTAACGACCTTGTAAACTTCATCGGTGTTACACTTGCCGGTTTCGATTCATTCATCACATATTCATTCAACAATCCTGCCGGCCTTGCAGCCGACCAGTTTACAATGGAGTCGCTTGCCGGTGCAGCAAAAACACCTGTATATTTTCTCTTTGGTGCCGGTGCGGTGATGGTGATTGCGCTATGCACCAGCAAAAAGGCGCTGAAGGTGTTGCAGACATCTATCGACCTCTCTACTCAAAGCAACGATGAAAACGAGATTTTCGGCACATCGCCCATTGCACGCAACCTTGTGCGCACAACCACCAAGGTGGCCGATGCCGTGGTACGTGCCACCCCGCAATGCGTGAAGAACTGGGTGAACAAGCGCTTTGCCCCTCTGGAGGAGAGGCAGGATGTAGCCTTCGACCTTGTGCGCGCATCGGTAAACCTTGTGCTTGGCGGTCTGCTCATAGCAGTGGGTACATCGCTCAAATTGCCCCTCTCCACTACATATATCACATTTATGGTGGCAATGGGTAGCTCGCTTGCCGACCGTGCCTGGGGGCGCGAGAGCGCTGTCTATCGCGTGACGGGTGTAATATCGGTTATAGGCGGCTGGTTTGTTACCGCAGGCGCAGCCTTCATATTGGGTGCGTTGGTAGCCGCAATTATGTACTACGGCGGCATTGTGGCAATGTATGCAATGATAGCGCTCGTAATTTATCTGCTCATCCACAGCCATATAAAATATAATAAGAAGAAAAAGGAGGAACAGGATGATGTCACTATGCAGATAGTGTTGCGCAGCGACGATGAGGCCGAGGTGTGGAGTGCATTGAAGGAGCGCACCGCAAAGACTATATCTTCTTCGCTTGTCTTTTCGGCCGACACATACAAACGTATGTTTGAGGCATTTGCCAAGGATTCTTTGCGCCCCCTCAAACTGTCGCTCATAAAGATAGTGGAGGAGAAGGCGAAACTAAAGAAGCAACGCCGCCTTGAAACACGTGGCTTGCAGCGCATAGACCAGCAGCTATCGTTTGAGCGCAGCACTTGGTATCACTTGTGTACCAACAGTTGCCAGCAGATGCTAAACACCCTCACCCGCATAGGCGAGCCTATGAAGGAGCACGCCGACAACAGCTTCTCGCCCCTCTCCAAGAGTTATATAGAGGAGTTCTCTCCCTATTGCCGCGATGTATACAATGTGCTTATGGATATAAACCATATGGTTGAGAGCGGTAGCTATGACAACGCCGATGAGGTGTCGGCCCGTGCCAAGGAGCTGAAGCACTCGCTTGCCACACTGCGCAAAACACAGACAAGGCGCCTGCAGGGTAACAAAGGCAGCCTGCGTATGGATTTCGAATATCTCAACATAATACAGGAGAGCCACGAGCTGCTGAGCGAGGTGCGCAACCTGTTGCGTGGCAGCAATAAATATTTTGCTCCGGTGGTGTAAAATTCGCATTACGTTGTAAATAAAGTTATTAAAAAATTAACAGAGGAAAGCGCGCTTTCCCCTGTTAATTTTTTTTTGCCCCTTTTGCTGAATTATAAAATATTTATCTATTTTTGTGATAATTTAGCACTATTCCGTTTGATATGCGGTTGTAGTAATTATGATGCCCCAAAGTGTATTTGTCATTCCGAACCTTGTGTGAGGAATCTTGAAAAAAGACCATTGAGATATCTCACATTCGTTCGATATGACACTAATGAAAATTGGCGATACCGGATTAACTGCATAATAAAACATAATATAAATAAAAAATATCGATTATGGATATTGCGTATCTATTGGTAGTCATCTTTATGTTCTCGCTGGCAATCCTCGATTTGACAGTCGGTGTGAGCAACGATGCCGTAAACTTTCTAAGTTCTGCAGTCGGCAGTAAGGCTGCAAAATTAAATCACGTACTTTTGGTTGCCGCCCTGGGTGTATTCATAGGCGCGACTTTCAGCAGCGGTATGATGGATGTGGCGCGCCACGGAATCTTCGCTCCGCAGTATTTCAGTTTCAGTCAGGTTATGTGCATCTACTTGGCGGTGGTCATCAGCGATGTCTTTCTGCTCGACCTCTTCAACTCGCTTGGCTTGCCCACATCAACCACCGTTTCTATGGTGTTCGAGTTGCTTGGTGCCGCATTCATCACTGCGCTCATCAATTCAAGCACAACCACAGCAAGTTTTATGGAGATGCTCAACACCGACAAGGCGTTGACAATCATTATCTCAATATTTCTCTCGGTAGCCATAGCCTTTGTGTTCGGTCTCATTGTGCAGTGGATTGCGCGTGTCATCTTCACCTTCCACTATCGCAAGAACCTGTCGAGCAAGATTGGTATCTTTGGCGGTATTGCCGTTACGTCTATCATATACTTTATGCTCATTAAGGGATTGAAGGGCAGTGCTTTGGTTTCCGACTCGGCGCGAGCATATATCGACGAACACACCGTTCTCATACTCTTTATTGCATTTGTGTTCTTTACAATATTTATGCAGTTGCTCCATTGGTGCAAGGTGAATGTGCTCAAGGTGGTTGTGCTCATAGGTACATTCTCTTTGGCTTTCGCCTTTGCGGGTAACGACCTTGTGAACTTCATTGGTGTTACATTGGCCGGTTTCGAGTCGTTCAAGGATTTCACAGCCAATGGTGCCGGCATTGCTGCCGATAACTTTATGATGGATTCGCTAAACGGTTCGGCAAAGACTCCCGTATATTTCCTCATAGGTGCCGGTGCGGTTATGGTGTTTGCGCTGTGGACAAGCAAAAAGGCCCGCAAGGTGTTGCAGACATCTATCAACCTGTCGAGCCAGCAGAACGACGAAGGTGATATATTCGGTACATCGCCCATTGCACGTAACCTTGTACGTGCCACCACCAAGATGGTCGATGGCATTTCGCGTGTGACACCGCAGAGCGTTAAGGACTGGGTAAACAAGCGCTTTAGGCCGCTCGAGGAGCGCGAGGATGTTGCATTCGACCTTGTGCGCGCATCTGTGAACTTAGTGCTTGCGGGCTTGCTCATCGCGATTGGTACATCGCTTAAACTGCCCCTCTCAACAACCTATGTTACATTTATGGTGGGTATGGGTTCTTCGTTGAGCGACCGTGCCTGGGGGCGTGAGAGTGCCGTGTACCGTGTAACCGGTGTGGTTTCGGTAGTGGGCGGTTGGTTCATCACAGCCGGTGCTGCATTCATAATTGCTGCTTTTGTGGCATCGATAATGAACTATGGCGGTATCCCTGCAATGTATGTGATGATTGCCCTGGTTGTCTATCTGCTCATCCGCAGCCACATACAGTATAACAAGAAAAAGGGAAGCGAGAAGGCCGACGAGGATATGATGGTTATTCTCCGTTCCGAGGACCAGAAGGAGGTTTGGGAAAAACTGCAGTCGCATGCAGCAAGCACCCTCACACACTCGCTCACTTTCTCGGCCGATACATACAAACGCCTCTTCGAGTCTTTTGCCAAGGATGAGCTTCGCCCATTGAAATCGTCGCTCATAAAGATTGTGGAGGAGAAGGCCTATCTGAAGAAGGAGCGCCGTTCCGAAACACGCGGTATGCAGCGCATAGACCAGCAGCTTGCTTTTGAGCGCAGCACCTGGTATCACCTCTGTACCAACAGTTGTCAGCAGATGCTCAACACCCTCACCCGCATTGGTGAGCCTATGAAGGAGCACGCCGACAACAGCTTCTCACCGCTCTCAAAGAGTTATATAGAGGAGTTCTCGCCCTATTGCCGCGATGTATATAATACCTTAAAAGATATCAGCGATATCATAACAAGTGGCAACTACGAGGATTCGCACGAGGTGTCGGAGCGCGCCAAAGAACTCAAGCACGCGCTTGCCAACCTGCGCAAGACACAGACAATGCGCTTGCACCAGAGCAGCGGCAGCTTGCGTATGGACTTTGTATATCTGAACCTTATCCAGGAGAGCCACGAGCTCCTCAGCGAGGTGCGTAACCTATTACGTGGTGGTAACAAGTTCTTTGCCTCATCTACGGTGAAGGTTACTCCCGCAGAATAACGAGTGATAAAAATAAAAAGCAGCAGCGGCAGAAAGATAGAAAAATTCTTCTGTCGCTGCTGCTTTTTTTGTAAATTTGCCGTAAATAGCAGAACCATAGTAGTTATGAAATATATTGGAGCACACGTATCGGCAAGCGGCGGTGTAGAGAACGCGCCGCTGAATGCAGCAGCCATAGGAGCCAATGCATTTGCCCTCTTTACAAAGAATCAACGCCAGTGGGTGTCGGCACCCCTCACAGAAAAGAGCATTGCTCTCTTTAAGGAACGTTGTGTGGCGGGTGGCTTTGATGCCCGTTACATATTGCCGCACGACAGTTACCTCATAAACTTGGGCAACCCCGACGAGGAGGCAATACAAAAGTCACGCGCGGCCTTCCTCGACGAGATGAAACGTTGCGAGCAACTGGGGCTCACAATGCTCAATTTCCACCCCGGCAGCCATTTGAACAAAATTTCGGTGGAGCAGTGCCTCGATGCCATTGCGGCCAACATAAACCTGGCGCTTGAACACACCCGTGGCGTGACGGCAGTTATTGAAAACACGGCAGGGCAGGGCAGCAACGTGGGTAACCGCCTCGAGGAGATACGTTACATAATAGACCGCATCGACGATAAAAGCCGTGTGGGTGTGTGCATAGATACCTGCCACTTCTATTCGGCAGGCTACGACATAGTGAACGACTACGAAGGCGCGTTTGCCGCACTCGACAATATCATTGGGCGCGAGTACCTGCGTGCAATCCACCTGAACGACACCAAGAAGCCCTTGGGCTCTCGCGTGGACAGGCACGAAAGCATAGGCCTGGGCCTGCTGGGCTTGGATTTCTTCAAACGTTTTATGAAGGATTCCCGTTTCGACAATATAGCTATAATCCTTGAAACACCAGATGAAAGCCGTTGGGCCGATGAGATAAACCTATTGCGTAGTTTTGAATAAAGCATATGGAAAGAATTCTTGTCGTTGATGACGAACCCGATTTGTGCGAGATTCTCAAATTTAATCTCGAAAACAATGGCTACGAGGTAGATACCGCAAACTCGGGCGAGGAGGCACTTGAAAAGGATGTGACCTCCTATAGCCTGTTTCTGCTCGATGTGATGATGGACGATATGAGCGGTTTCACTCTTGCATCGTGCCTGCGCAAGATACCGCAGGCGGCAAACACCCCCATAATATTCATAACGGCCAAGGGCGATGAAAACGATGTGCTCACGGGCTTTAACGTGGGTGCCGACGACTACATTCATAAACCATTCCGCATAAGCGAGGTAGTTGCCCGCGTGAAGGCCGTGTTGCGTCGTCGCGAGGCGGGCGCTGCACCCGTCGCACAGGCAAGCGAGTTGGTGGTGGGTTCTCTTGCACTGAACCCCGAAACCAAGCGCGCCACCATAGACGGCGAGGATATATCGCTCACAAAAAAGGAGTTTGAGGTATTGCATATGCTACTGTTGAAGCCCGGCAAGGTATATTCGCGCGAGGAGATTCTTGCCCGCGTGTGGCCCGACGATGTGAACGTGCTCGAGCGCAGCATAGATGTGAATATGACACGTCTGCGCAAGAAACTCGGCCCTTATGCATCGCACATAGTGTCGCGAAGCGGCTATGGATATTGTTTCATTTCAGACCGTAACGAATAGAGTAGTATGTCCTCCTCGTTTGCAAAGTTCTTTCTTCCTCTTGTGGTACTGCTGCTCCTGCTTGTCGGTTGCAGCATATACTACTACCACGACCGTGAGCGCCAGTTTGCCGAGCTGCACCTGCAAGAGGCACTGCGCAATGTGAACGAGAATGTGTACGACCTGCTGCGCATACGTGGCGAGAATGAGTACAGCGAGGATATGGCAGTGTATCTGCAACGCTACATTGCTCACTACGACAGGCGCGGCCTGCGCCTCACGCTCATTTCGCCCGCTACAGGCAACGTGCTCTATGAGTCGTCGGCCTTGGCAGGTGATGCCTGGATAAGCCGCGAAAACCACGCAGCCCGCCCCGAGGTGGTGCAGGCCAAGAGCGATGGCCTGGGCTATGCCGTGCGCCGTCTCTCCACCGCAACGGGCGAGGAGTATTTCTATGTGGCCACATACGATGAAGAGTTCAATTTTATTGTGCGCAGCTCAATGCCTTACAAGTTTGTATATACCCACAATACCACCAAGCACATTGTTGTACTCTTAGTTTCGGCTTTTCTTGTGGCGCTTCTCATCATTATAATGTATCGTGTGACCCAGGCCATTGGCAGCAAGGAGTTTGCAACGCAAAAACTGCTTATGCATTTGAGCATAGCACAAGAGGGGCTTGCTTTCTTCGACAACCGCAAACGGTTGCTCTTTGCAAACAGCCTCTTCAGCGAGTATGGCGATTTCATATCGGCAAAACATCTGGCCGATACGGGTGATATCCTTGCCCAGCCCGAATTCCGCAAAATAAAGCGCTTCATAGACAACGACGGCTACCTGAACAATACCACGCGCGAAAGTACCATACACGACAAGGTCGATGTCTCGGGGCGCACATTCTCCCTGCGTTGCGTGCTGTTCAAGGATGGCAGTTTCGAGGTATCCATAAACGATATAACGCGCGCCGAGGAGCAGAGCCGCATTGAAAGGCAACTGACGCAAAATGTGGCCCACGAATTCAAAACACCGGTATGCAGTATTCAAGGCTATCTGGAAACTATATTGGAAAACTATCCCGCCAACCTCACCGCCGAACAGATGATGCACTTTCTGCAACGTTGCCACTCGCAAAGCAACCGCCTCAATACCCTGGTGCAGGATATGCAGAACCTCAATAATATGAACGATACCCTGCAAAAGATAAATAAAGAGCAGGTGGATATAGCACAGGTGGTAGGCGGCATACAGCAGGAGATAGACAACAAACTTGCCGAGCAGCAAATGAGCGTGCATAACAAACTGCCTGCACGGCTGTTGCTTATGGGCGATGCGGGTAAAATATACTCCATCTTCCGCAATCTGTTCGACAATGCCGTGGCCTATGCAGGGCAGGGTTCCGTCATCACAATAAGCTGCTTTCGCAGCGATGCCCAGTACTACTATTTCAGTTTCAGGGATAATGGCGCGGGAGTGCCGCAAGAGCACCTGTCACGCATATTTGAACGCTTTTATCGCGTGGATAAGGGACGCAGCCGCAAACTTGGCGGTACCGGCCTTGGGCTTGCCATTGTGAAGAACGCCGTGGCTTTGCACGGTGGCACCATATCGGCACGCGAGGCACAGGGTGGCGGTCTTGAATTTGTGTTTAAGTTGCGCAGGTAATAAAAACAACACAATATGGCACAAAACGAAAAAATAAACATAGGTTGGATAGATATGCTGCGTGTGGCAGCCTGTTTTTTTGTGGTCTTTTCGCATTGCTGCGACCCCTTTGTGGCTCATTTCGATGCCAACCGCGAAATGTTCGTAACGGGTGTATTTGCCGGCAGCCTTATGCGCCCCTGCGTTCCACTCTTTGCAATGATGACGGCCGTGCTGTTGCTGCCAATAAAACAGGGAACCACGCTTAACGAGTTCTATCGCAAGCGCATAGGGCGCATCGTGAAACCGCTTGTTTTCTGGTCGCTGGCACTGCCGCTTATGGCATTTTTCTATTTCACGGTGGTGAGCCCCCATACTCCCAATCCTCAGCTGTCGGTGGCCGACTATACTCCTGCCACGCTGCTGCAACGGCTATATACCTTTGTGTTCAATTTTAATTTCGACACCACACCGCTATGGTATCTATATATGCTCATAGGTCTCTATCTTGTTATGCCCATAATAAACAGCTGGCTAGTGCAGGCTACGCAAAAAGAGATAAAGACTTTGCTCTGTGTATGGGTGGCCACCCTCTTTATGCCATACGTCAAGATGGTTGCTCCTTTGTTGGGCTACGCGGGTAACTATGGCCATATGGGGCTTCTGGGCGAGTGCGATTGGAACGTATATGGCACCTTCTACTATGTGTCGGGCTTTGCGGGCTACCTTGTGCTGGCCTACTATCTTAAAAAATACCCCCTCCAATGGAGCTGGGGCAAAATGGCTGCAATATGCCTGCCTATGTTCATCGCAGGCTATGCGGTAACCTCGGTGGGCTACATTATCACAAACAGCTATTTCCCCGGCAATTATGCCTATTTGGAAATCTTGTGGTACTTTGCCGGTATAAATGTGTTTATGATGACTTTCCCCATTTTTGTGGTTATACAAAAACTCAATATAAAGCAGAGCCCGTGGCTTTCACAGGCAGACAAGCTCACATTTGGCATATACCTGTGCCATTTTACATTCACATTCCTCAGTTACGACCTTTACAATACCCCCTCGCTGCCCTATGTGGCGCGCATAGTGCTTGCGGCCATAACCACCACTGCCGTCAGCGCTCTGCTTGTGTGGCTGCTGTCAAGAAATAGATTTACAAAGGTGCTGGTGGAGTAGGGGGATTGGCCGGTAAGCGAGCTTCCCGCTGCCGCGTTCGTTTGGGATTGGCTTCGCTTTGCTCGCCCATCCCTTTTGGGAGTTCCTTTGCAAGAAACAAGAACGCTGTTGCGTTTTTCTTGTTTTGCTTTCTACTCGCTTTGTGAGCAAGCTCCCAGGCGGGCATAAAACGGCTCACCTGCAAAAGTTGGGGGGATGATATAAAAATATTATCTTCGCATAGTTAAAATAAAGTACTATGCAGGACGAAAAAATACTATTGGAATTAGCTCGTTTGATATTGCCATCAGGTTTCATTGAAAACTTCAAGATTACAGGTATCACCA
>JAFVSR010000041.1 GCA_017503645.1 Bacteroidaceae bacterium
CACCCGAAATGCTCTTTAACATACCGCTTGTATTAACCATATTCCTGCTGTGCGTGGTGCTCAACCTTATATCGGCACTTGCACCCGCGCTGTGGGCACTGAAGAATCCAATAGTATATTCATTAAACAGTAAGAGATAAACAATGATTACAACCATTATAAAACAGCTGTGGAACAAACGCCGTGCCAATGCGTGGATATTCATAGAACTTGTGTTGGCGGCATATTTCCTGTGGAGTGTTACGGACAGCCTCTATTTCTACACCGGCAACTACCTTACCCCCGACGGACACACCGCTCACGAGTGTTATGTGGTGGACGTGGATTATGGTATAATATTAGGTGAGGGTGATACCTACATCAGGCAGACTCCTGAAATGCGCCGTGCCAACTACATAGATATTGTGAAGGCCGTGCGCAGCCTGCCCGAGGTTGCCCACTACTGCATAGCAGCAAAGAACTCGATACCCGGCAGCAGTTTCAGCACCGACAAGGGAGCATTGGAGCTCAAGAGCGAGCTTGCCGACTGGATAACCTTTGTTTCGCTGCCCGAGCTGGGCGACGAGCAACCCTTTGCCACCTTTGGAATAGAAGATGGTGCAACAGGGGAAACCATTGTTTTGCCATCGGCAAGAGGAAACAACGATATATACGTATCGGAGGAGTATGCAAAAGCCCTCTATGGCACTGCGCAGGTAAAAGGGAGAGAGGTGGAATTCGGTTCAAAATACATAATAGCAGGGGTATATAAGGACTACAAGACAAGCAACAAATATTACACCCCATTGGAGCACTCCATCATTACGTTTACACCCGAAATGAGGACTGCGGGCGATGCCTATCAGGACATTGAAGACAGATATCACTTGGTCATAAGACTTAAGGAGGGGGTTAATCGCGCTGCATTTGAGAAACGCTTTAACGAGGAGATTGCCCCCACCCTGCGCTATGGTTATTTCCGTTCCCACGGAATAAGAAAGGTGAGCGATATACAAAATGAGCTTATGAAAATGACCGGCGGCGAGGGGGATATGAAGATGAACATTGCGCTGTCGCTCTTTGCACTGGGCTGCGTGTTCTTAGGTATGGTAGGTTGCTTTTGGATAAGGGCAAATGCCCGTCGCAGCGAGGTGGCCCTTATGCGTAGCGTAGGAGCAAGCCGCAAAAGGGTTATTGCGCAGTTCCTTGCCGAGGCTGCCATACTTGTAACGCTTGCCTATATTGTGGTGGCGCCGTTCCTCATTGAAACAGCCGAAGAGTCGTTGTACTACGACAAGGCGTATGAGTTGGGATATATCATAAGTTTTTACCTTGAGAAGATTCCCCATTTCATTATGCACACAGGGTGCAACTACATAATAATACTCTCCACCGCACTCATTGGAACATTTATTGCGGTGAACAAGGTAATAGAGCAGTCCCCTGCCGAGGCACTGAAAGATTAAGAAACCAATAAAATAATAACATTATGATTAAACTGACAGGAATCAACAAGATTTATCGTACAGACACCATTGAGACACAGGCTCTGGAGAATGTGAACATCGAGGTAAAGAAAGGA
>JAFVSR010000042.1 GCA_017503645.1 Bacteroidaceae bacterium
CCTTCAAGATATGCAACCAATTCTGTGTCTTTAATCAGATGTTTCATTGTTTCTTTTGTTTTCTTTGTTCGACAATCAGCATTCGAAGATGAAGTTTGGCTCTTCTTTTCATTAGGGACATTGCATCTTGCTTTTGCTTTCTAGTGTATTGTTCTGGCGGAATAGTCGTCTCTACATATTGAATCATTTCATCAAATATTTCGAGCGGATTTCTATCCTCAATCACTAAATATTTTAAAATAAGTTGATCCCTCTCTGGAAGTTTTTCCCAAGCAACCTCAAGTTCTTTATACTTAGAATCATCTTCCTCCAATGAAATTTCATCAAACCCATCGTACTCCTTTAGAATGGAAATGCTCATAGATTCGGGCATATCATCCAAACTTTTTTCTTTGTTTTTATCTAATTTCTTTTTGACATTGATAAAATGTCGAACTGTGATGGTATTGATGTAAGTATATAATCGTGCTTCTTTTTCCCCTTTATTTTTAATGCCTTTATACAATGAGACCTTATGCCAAGTAGGTTTATTCTCTATAAATTTAGCTCCAATAAACTCATAGTATTCACTACTTATGGTAGAATAGAAGCATAAGACTCCATTTATATAGCATCCTTCTAACTTCATAATTTTCCCTCCTATGTAATCCAGAAAAGGAATGGAAAACTCTCCTAAGAAATAATGAACAGACGGTTTGTCATTGTTTACAACTCTCTTAGCGATTTCTAAATCTCCTTCAACTGTTTGAAGTTTTTTGAGATAGCTAAGAGAAACCTCCTCTAAATTATTTACAATCAGTTTCATTTGACCACTTAACTTTTAATGCTAATTGTTATATATTTCTAATAGTTCCACAAAAGAACTATGCACTATTTGCGAAATTACAAAAAATGTTTAAAGGGAGAAAGAAATGGATGATTATTTTGACCTACACCATAAATTAAATGATTTTATCAAATGCATTTGTAGTCAGTAATTTATATTAATATATTCAATTTGTCACAACACAACATTAACGGCAATCCTATTTGTAAACTTTTATAAATCAGAAGCCTAAGATTGACAATGTTGTAAAAATCTCAGCGATTAATCCCGTATAATATTTTAAATCAAGGATTTACTTAATACTAATAGTTCTTTTGTGGAACTACTGTTTTCATCTTATGCCTTTGTTATTTGAATGCAATATTACAACTTTTTATTTTCGAAACAATGCTTATTGCATAAAAAACATACTATTTTATGCAGTATAAAGTGCTTATTGAATAATTTAACTATCCTAAACAATGAACAAAAAAGAAAGACTAAGAATTTTAATTATTCCCTATCACTCTCTTGTTCTTGTGAATATCCGTGTGTTTCAAGCTTTACACTGAGAAAACGTAGCAGGAAACATCGCAGTGCTCTTATTGCCAAAGGCGAAGTTGCTACGCCATAGCATAACTAAAGTAAACTTAGTTCTGCTTATTTGGCTTAAACGCAACATTCATCTAAAAGCAAGCAGTGGCACATAACACATCGGCTGTTATTTACAGAAGAGAAATGGCTACATATAAAAGTAGCCTCGATGCATTTGCATCTAGGCTGAGGGACTGTTCATACAATGTGAAATTATATGCTTTAAATAAGTTTACATATTTCGTTCCATGCTATTTCAATTCGATCCACAATGTCAATTCCTTGAAGTTGGGCGATTTCATATGTTGCCTTTAAGTTTGGATTTTCCATATCTTCTATTATAAACATATTATCCTTGAAGTATGCATATTTTCCAGCACATATAAGTTCAATCATATTACCATCTTCTTGAAACAGTAGAGCAGGAGCATTCTTCCGATAGAAAAACTTCTCACTCTTGAATTTATGTATTCCCCATAACTTCTGCAACAATGTTCTAAGACTTTAATACTTTCGTAAATATGAGACTTACCATCCGCATGCTGCTCGTTAGTAAGGAAAAACTCAAAAGACTGTTTGCAGCTTCGGACTTGCTCAATTTTATAGCTACGTCCGAGAGAGACAATACCTCATCATTCAACGCGTAAATTTCTAATGCAACTTGCTTGGCAATAGCTTTTATGTCGGCACTTTTCAACATAGGCTTTTCGAGGTGGTATTAAATTGCTGTATTGTATAATTTACTGCAAAAATAGATGTCGTATTTGTGGTGAAAAAGACCTTTGGCATAAGATTTTTGCAGAATAATACAAAGAAGAAATAACCGGTATGACCAGGTTGGGTAAGGTTTGAAAGAATGTAAATAAAGTAAGGTCCTAATTTTATCTTTTAAATCATTATTTGTACCTTTGTCTAACAAACAGTCAAACGATGCGTACTTGATATGCGTACTTGATAAAAATTAACTTTAAAAAACGAGATAAAATTAAGGACAATTTTACAACGAAAAAAGTGAGTGTAAGACCCTTGATTTTTAGATAAAAATGGCCTTGCAGACCGCTGTGGGATGGTATGGCAAAAAATGCTTTTCTTCTTGGTCGATTGCATTTTCCAACGGAATCACGATAATTCCAAGCGAGTCACAGAGTGAGTCCAGGCGAATCACTGAAACGAGGAAGGCAGTGCTTTCCTCGTTTTTTTATTTACAGCGGGGGCGGTCCCCGTGTACATAATTTGTAATAGATATAACCCAAATATGAAAGAACTTAAATGCCCCAATTGCGGTAGTGTCTTTTCGGTGGACGAAGAGGACTACGCTTCAATAGTGAACCAGGTGAAGAATGCCGAGTTCGATGCCGAGATAGAGCGCCGCATAGGCGAGTTGAATTCCCGTCACAGGGCAGAACAGGAGCTGGCTGCCGCAAAGGCTGCTCAGAAGTTTCAGCAACAGCTGGCACAAAAGGAGTTGGAGATAGGAGCCAAGGAGGCCGAGATTGGGCGCATAAGGGGTGAAAAGGATAGTGAAATCACGCTCCTTAAAAACCGCTTGCAAAGCATAGAGGCGCAAAAGGATTCGGAAAGGAGTGTGGCTCTGGCCGAGACCGAGAAACGTATTTCCGAGCTTAAATCGTCCATTCAGCAGTATGAAACAAAATTGCAAATGGCCATTATGGAGGAACGTGCCAAAGCGCAGCAGAATCTTCAAAACAAGGAATTGGAGATTGCCCGCCTTAAATCGGATGTGGAACTTGAAAAGAGCCGTGCGCAGAACCACGAGGCCGAGCTCGTGAAGCAGCACCAGATAGAACTGCGTAACAAGCAGGAACTTGTTGATTATTACAAGGACCTCAAAACCCGTATGAGCACCAAGATGGTGGGCGAAACTTTGGAAATCCATTGCTCCACGCTGTTCAACCAACTGCTGCGCCCGATGATGCCTGATGCCTATTTCGAAAAAGACAACGATGCTGCCGATGGTACAAAGGGCGATTTCATATTCCGCGACTTTGAAGATGGTGTGGAGTATGTATCTATAATGTTCGAAATGAAGAACGAGATGGACACTACAGCCACCAAGCACAAGAACGAGGATTTCTTAAAGAAGCTCGACGACGACCGCCGTAAAAAAAACTGCGAATTTGCGGTGCTTGTGTCGCTATTGGAGCCCGATAACGAACTCTACAACGGCGGCATAGTGGATGTATCGTACCGATATCCCAAAATGTATGTTATACGCCCGCAATTTTTCATACCGCTGATAACACTGCTGGTACAGACGTCCAAAAAGAGCCTTGAATATAAAAAACAGCTCATATTGGCACAAAACAAGGATGTGGATGTAACCAATTTCGAAAATGCCTTACTCGATTTCCAGGATAAGTTTGGCAGGAATTACCGCATAGCAAGCGAAAAGTTCAAGACTGCAATAGATGAAATTGACAAATCCATCGCTCACTTGCAAAAAATTAAAGAGGCCCTGCTTGGTTCAGAAAACAATCTTCGTTTGGCCAACGACAAAGCTCAGGACCTGACCATCAAGAAACTGACGCGCAACAATGCCACAATGAAGCAGAAATTCGATGCAGCGCGCAGCGCACAGCAGAGTGCCGATGAAGCATAATTGTTATTACGGAAAGGATTTATGATAAAGAGAATATGCAATTTTATTGCCCGTTGGATAGGGGCTGTGGTACTGCTTGCGGCACTACTATCGCTTGCCTTCCCCACAGTGTGCAACCACATCGAGATGCGTGCAATAAACCCAATGTTGGGTGTAATAATGTTTGGTATGGGGCTCACATTGGTGCCTGCCGATTTCCGTGTGGTATTTAGCCGGCCGGTGGATATCCTTGTAGGTTGCCTTGTGCAGTTTCTGGCAATGCCATTGCTTGCGCTGCTGTTGGTGAAATTGTTTGCCCTGCCTGCCGACCTTGCCCTTGGTGTCATCCTTGTTGGCTGTTGCCCGGGTGGCACCGCCTCTAATGTAATAACCTATCTGGCAAAAGGCGATTTGGCTCTGTCGGTGGGAATGACAGCCGTTTCCACACTGCTTGCTCCACTGTTCACACCCCTTCTCACGCTGTTGCTTGCAGGCACCTTTGTGGATGTAGATGCTGCAGGTATGTTGCTTTCCATCGTGTATGTGGTGATAGCCCCCATTTTGGGTGGTTTTCTGGTGCAGAAGATTTTACCACGTTTTACGGCGGCGGTCACTCCATATCTGCCGGCCTTCTCCTCGCTTATGATAGCCGTGGTGGTGTCAATAATAGTATCCCACACAGCCGACCGCTTGCTTGGCAGCGGCCTATTAGTGCTGTTTGTGGTGGCGCTTCACAATGCGGGTGGCCTGTTTGCCGGCTATGCAGTGGCGGCACTTTTGCGCCTGCCTATGCGAAAGCGTGCCGCAATATCCATCGAAGTGGGTATGCAGAACAGCGGCCTTGCCTCCTCGTTGGCTACAATGCATTTTGCCGCCTTCCCGTTAGCTGCCATCCCCGGTGCCATATTCAGCGTGTGGCACAACATAAGCGGTGCAATAGTTGCCCGTATATATAGTTCGCGCATTGCGGGTGAGTAACTATCTCTTCTTAAAATAGTCGTTTCGCATTTTTATCACAAACACAACTACACTGCAGGCCGATGTAATGAGGTTTGTTATGGCAATGGACCATATAATGTCGGGCTTGTGTACGAACCCCTGCAGCATAAAGCAGAATGCACCCACAGCCATCATTATGAACGCAGGCAGTGACAGCCCGTCGGTGTTACGCGTGCGTATCGTTTGGATAGCCTGCGGCAAATAGCCGAGTATCATTGCAATGCTGCCCACATAGGCACAAATCTCATAAATTACGTTCTGTTCCATAAATAGACAATTTATCATTGAAGTAATAACAAAAACAGGGGTGGTTGTGCGCACAACCACCCCTGTTTTTTTACTCTTTTATGAATTTCATCATTGCCCAATTATTGTTGTCGGCAAACCCACGGAACCGCAGACCGTGCTTGTTGGCCTCCCCTTGCAGCACATCCATATCATCGACATAGAACCCGCTAATAAAAATCTCCGAGCCCTTGTGCATAGCTGCCGCATAGTGTTTCATATCGGCCAGCAGTATGTTGCGGTTTATGTTGGCTATTACAATGTCGAACGAGTCGCTCTCCTTTATGGCCTCCGCACCGCCCAGACGCACCTCAATTTCGGGCGTATTGTTCAGCACAATGTTCTCAAGCGCATTCTCGTAGGCAAACTCATCTATGTCTATTGCCACAACCTCCCCTGCACCGTGTTTCTTTGCAAGAATGGCAAGAATGGCTGTGCCGCAACCCATATCGAGCACCCTTTTCCCCTTCATATCACTTGCAAGAATGGCGCGTATCATATGGCAGGTTGTTTGGTGATAGCCTGTGCCAAATGCCATTTTGGGGTCTATGAGAATATCGTATTCGGCTTTTGGTACATCGGTGTGAAAGGTGCTGTGTATAACGCAACGGTCGTCCACTATTATGGGCTGGAAATAGTTCTTCTCCCACTCGGCATTCCAATCCTCGCCCTCAATGAGCTCGGTGGTGTATGTTATGCAGTAGCCCTCCAATGGAAAGTTTTCCACCGTGCTTTTTAGTTTGTCGGCATTGAATGCATCCTGCGGTGCGTATGCTGTCATCCCGTTTTCGTCGGGCACAAAGCTCTCAAACCCATCGTCGGCAAGCAGCGCCGCAAGAATATCGGTTGCCACCTCCTCGGCAGGCGTTACCGTGAATGTTACCTTTGTATAGTCGTTCATCGTGTTTCTATTTTTTCAATATTGTGACATTCATAGCCTTGTAAAGTTCCTCTTTTGGCAGGAAGCCCTCTACCACACTTGGGTTCCCTTGTTTGGGTACAAAAAAGAGGGTAGGCAGTGAACGTATGCCAAATGCTGTGGCAATATCCCTTTCGTCATCTACATTTACCTTATATATAATAACCTCGCCTTCGTATTCCGCAGCAATCTCTTCCAGTATGGGCGATAGTCTTTTGCAGGGGCCGCACCAATCGGCATAAAAGTCTATTATTGCAGGCTTGTCGCCCAGGTATTTCCACTCGTTTACGTTGTTCTCGTAATCCATCACCTTTTTCAGGAACTCGGCTTTGGTAAGGTGCACTGTCTTCTCGCCATTGTTATTGGCATAGGAGATTCCAATACTCAAAACTGCTACAGCTAAAATTATAAATATCTTTTTCATATCATCGGTTCTTAGGGGTTATCCTTTGCGACGTTTTGTTACATCAATCTTGGCTATGCCGCCGGCGGAGGTCTCTTTGTAGAGGCTGGGAATATCGTGCCCCGTCTCCTTCATCACCTCCACAATGCGGTCAAAATCTATCTTGTGCTTGCCGTCGGACAGGGCTGCGTATGTGCAGGCATCTAATGCGCGTGATGCCGCAATGGCATTACGCTCTATGCAGGGCACCTGCACAAGACCGCACAAGGGGTCGCAGGTGAGGCCCAAATGGTGCTCCAAGCCCATCTCGGCAGCATACTCTATCTGGTTTATCGTACCACCGAATAGCTGGCAGGCAGCAGCTGCGGCCATAGCGCAGGCTACGCCCACCTCGCCCTGGCAGCCTACATCGGCTCCCGAAATTGATGCGTGCTCCTTTGCAATGTTGCCGAAAAGGCCCGCTGTTGCAAGTGCGCGCAATATGCGTGCCTCGCTGTTTTCGTGCGATTGCGACAGGTGGTAGAGCACCGCGGGTAATACTCCACAGGAACCGCAGGTGGGCGCGGTAACGATGGTTGTTCCGCTGGCATTCTCCTCCGATGTGGCAAGGGCGTATGCGTAAATCTTGGCCTTGCTGGCAACCGATGCGCTGTATGAACGCGATTTCAGCAGGTAGAGCCCCGCCTTGCGCTGTATGCCCAGCCCGCCGGGGAGCACGCCTTCGTGCTCAAGACCTCGTTTTATGGTATCTTGCATTGTGTGCCACACCTCGGCAAGGTAGTCCCATATTTCGGGGCCCTCGTGTCGTTCCACATACTCCCAGAATGTGCAGCCCGTTTCATCGCACCAGTCCATAATCTCGTGTGCCGTGGTCAGAGGGTATATGTCGGCCTCGCTCTTTTTGCTATCCTCGTTGGCAAGCTCACCGCCACCCACGCTGTAAATAATCCATTCGTCGATGGTTTTACCACCCTTTAACCCCTCGAATTTCATACCATTGGGGTGGAACGGGAGGAATGTGGTGGGTTGCCACACCAGTTCGAGCGGTGCAATGGGCTCAAGCACCTCTATTATGGCCTTGTCGGTCATATGCCCCTCACCTGTAGCAGCAAGGCTGCCGTAAAGTGTTACACGGTAGTTGTCCACATTGGGGCAGCGCTCGGCAAATGTTTTTGCGGCTCTGTTGGGGCCCATAGTGTGACTGCTCGAGGGGCCAAGCCCTATTCTGAAAAGTTCGCGGAGTGATTTCATATTGTTGGTTTTGTTTTTTCTATATGCGAAAATAGCGAATATTCCCGAAAACAAACAAACAAATTGTGAATAATATTTCTAATAAAAATTAACGGATATGCTTGTTTGTGGCAGGTAATTGTTATCTTCGCATAAAACGAGATGAAGATATGAAGAAAATCCTTGTAACCGGTGCAAGCGGCTTTGTGGGGCGTGCGTTCACGGCTCGTTGGCAGTACGAATATAAACTGCTCACTCCATCGCACAGCGAACTTGACATAACCGATGCGGCCTCTGTCGATGCATATATGATGGCTCACACCCCCGATGTGGTGCTCCACCTTGCAGCCCTCTCCAATACTTGGCATTGCGAGCAGCACCCCGATGAGAGTTTTCTTGTGAATGTTGTTGGTAGTGAAAATGTGGCTCGTGCGGCGGCACGTTACGGGGCGAAATTTGTATTCTTTTCCTCGGATCAGGTGTATAACGGAAATAGCGAACAAGGCCCGTTGAGCGAGGATGTGCCGGTGCGTCCGGTGAACCACTATGGTCGTCACAAATTGGAGGCAGAACAGCGCATTGCTGAAATATCGCTCTCTGCGGTGATGTTGCGGGCCACCTGGATGTACGATGCGCCGCAGCCTGCTGCGCCACACGCCGATTTTGTGAATAATATGCTAAATGCAGTAAAGGAGGGTAATGCTCTTACCCTGCCTGTGCGCGAATATAGGGGAATAACCTGGGTGCGCGATGTTGTGAACAATCTGCCGCTCGCCTTCTCGTTGCAGGGCGGTGTATATAATTTCGGTTCGGGCAACAACGTGAATACTTACGAAACCGCCTGCTGTTTCTACGAAATGCTCTATGGCGGCGATGCCTCGCGCATTGTAACCCCCGACTACGAGCGTTACGCGCCGGCCTGTCGCAATTTGTCAATGGATACCGATAAGATTTTTCGTGCTTCGGGTGGTGGCATCTGCTTCCCATCTACCATAGACGGGCTGCGCCTGTTTGTGGAGATGGTAACTGTAAAGGGATAGATTTACCAGAATTTGTTCATCTTGGCATCGTACTCAAACCCCACTTGGCGCAGTTTCTCCTCCACCTCCCTGCGGTCTATGTTCAGGTCGTCGCAGAGCTCGTCGAGCGAGTTGTAATAGTCGCGCAGCTTCATATTCAGTGCGCTATAGAGCATCATCGGATCCTCGGGTAGTTGCATTGCACTTGATTTTTAGGTGTTACATAATGGCCACAAGCTCCATCTCGAAAACAAGGGTGGAGTAGCCGGGGATGTTGCCGCTCCCTTTTTTGCCGTAGCCCATCTCCCACGGAATATATACAATCCAATGGTCGCCCACGTGCATCTGCGTGAGTGCAATCTGCCAGCCTGTGATAAGTTCATTCACGCGGAACGCTTCGGGGTAGCCGCGCTCATAGCTGCTGTCGAAAACCTTGCCGTTTATGAGCGAGCCCTTATAGTGCACGGTAACCACATTGCCGTTTCGCGGGCACTTGTCACTCTCGCCGCGCTCTATTATTTTGCACAGCACTCCCTGCGAAATTTCGTAAAGCTCCTCTTCGCCATTGCGCAGCGCCTCCATAAAGGCCTCGTTGCGCATTTTATATTCGTTGTTGCCTTTTTGCTTAGCCATATTATGGGTTATTTCTCCTCGTTCATCAACTGCTCTATGGCACGGCACAACTGGTCGGGGCACGATGTGGGCTTGCCATTGCAACTGATGCCGTTAAGGCGTTCTATAACTTGGGCGTATTCCATACCTTTAACCAATTTGGCTATACCTTGCAGGTTGCCGTCGCAACCTCCATAGAATGTAACGTTTGTAATCTTGCCATCGTTGCCTTCCAATTCAATGAACTGCGAGCAAGTGCCTCTTGTCTTGTATACGATTTTTGCCATTTGTGTGTGGTTTTGAAAGCAAAGATAGCAAAGCGAGTGAAAACATACAATGCTTGTGATAATATTTAGTTGCGAGTGCTGTTTATTTCACTCATTTTTAACTATCTTCGCGATAGATTATCTGTATATAACATTAAAACAACAATATGATGAAAAGATTACTATTTGCAATTATGGCCTGCCTGCCTCTGTTAAGCATTGCCGGCACCGACACTCTGAAACAGATGAGGTTGATGTCGCCCGTTAAGGTGCGCCGCCCGTTGACAACCGACAGTGTAAACACCAAAGGAGAAAAGCCCAATTTCGAGAAACTGCTTTTGCAGACCAATATCCCTATGAGCGACGAACGCGAGGGTGCGGTGGAGCTCACGGCCGACACTGCCGGTTATATGAATCTGCCCGCAGGCGAGGGTAGCAACATATATCTGCTCACCACACGCTTGCGTGCCGACCGCTTTGCCACAGCCTACTTCAAGGTGACATCGCCCGCCCGCTTCGAAATCTATGTCGATGGGCAGATGAAACGCGACAAGATGCGCACACAGGATTCCTTGCACCGTGCCGAAAGCGCCGAGGTGCAACTGCGTATGGAACCTCAAAGACTGTACAAAGTGGCTGTGAAGGTGCTTGTTACCGATACCGACTCATTCCCTCCTGCCATTATGGCGTCGGTTTTCACGGGCAAGGACACCATTACTCAAATAGCCTGCGAACCCGCCCTCAAAGAGCGCTACCTGTTGCCCAACACCATTTACGGCAGCCGCGTCGAGAGCGTTAGCGTGTCGCCCGACGGTCGCTACCTGCTCACCACATACCTCGACTATTACAGCCAGCAGCGCCACAACCGTTACACCACGCTCTCCGAGGTAAAGAGTGGCAAGACCATTGCCACATTCCCCGCGGGTTATAAAATACTTGGCTGGACACCCCTTACATCGCAACTATTCTACAAGGCTGTTTCGGCCGAGGGTGAGGCTCTCATCACCGTGAACCCCGCCACATTGCAGGAAACCGTTGTAACCGATAACCTCCCAAGTGGCAGCTGTCGTTGGTCGCCCGATGAGAAATCGCTCTATTTCACCATAACCGAGCAGATAGATGGTGACAACGGCCCTGTACATCGTCTTTTGGGCCGCACCGACCGCGTTCCCAACAGTCGCAGCCGTGGTTTCATCTGGCGATACGACATTGAAACAGGCGTGCGCGAACGCCTTACCTGGGGCTTGCATTCAACCTCGCTTTGCGATATCAGCAACGATGGCACAAAGGTGCTATACGCAAGCCATCGCGCTGCCGACAACGAGTGGCCATTCTATAAAACATCGCTCTATTGTCTGAATGTGGACAATCTTACACTTGATACCCTTGTGCTTGACGATGCATTCCTCTCCACTACGGCGCGTTTCTCGCCCGATGCATCGCAGGTCGTTGTCACCGGTGGCCCCGAGGCCTTTGGCGGCATAGGCAAGAATTGCGGCTCTCACCCCATTGCCAATAACTACGACACACAGGCGTATGTCATTAACCTTGCCGACCGCTCGGTCGAGGCCATCTCCAAAGATTTTGCCCCTGCCTTGCAACTTGTGCAGTGGAATAAAAAAGATGGTTGTATATATTTTGAGACAAACGACCGCGATGCTTCGCCCATCTACCGCTACAGCCCTGCAAAAAAGAGTTTCGAAAAATTGCCATTGAATGGCGATTGCGTGCGCACCTTCTCGCTTGCCCGCAATGCAAGCACGGCTGCATATATAAGCGTTACAGCATCGAGCGGCCAAGCTGCCTATCTATGCGATGTGCGCAAGGGTAAATCCACCCTCATTGCCGACCCCTATGCAAAAGAGCTCGAGGGTATTGAGCTTGGTACCATACACGATTGGGAGTTCACCGCTTCCGACGGTACTGTAATCGACTGCTATTACTGCTTGCCTCCCGCCTTCGATGCAAGCAAAAAATATCCCCTCATTGTATATTATTATGGTGGTACCACCCCCACAACGCGCGCAATGGATAACCCCTATTCGGCACAGCTCTTTTCGTCGCGCGGCTATGTAACGCTCATTGTAAACCCCAGCGGCACCATAGGCTACGGCCAGGAGTTCTCGGCCCGCCACGTGAATGCGTGGGGCAAACGCACAGCCGACGATATCATCGAGGGCACAAAGGCATTTTGCGCGGTCAACCCCTTTGTGGATGCCGACCACATAGGTTGCTTAGGAGCATCGTATGGCGGTTTTATGACACAATACCTGCAAACACAAACCGATATTTTTGCCGCCGCAGCCTCTCACGCCGGTATCAGCGATGTTACAAGCTACTGGGGCGAGGGTTATTGGGGAGTTGGCTACAATGCCGTGGCCGCTGCGCAGAGCTATCCCTGGAATAACCCCGAATTGTTTACCAAGCAGGGCTCGCTCTTTAATGCCGACAAGATAAACACCCCCTTGCTGCTGTTGCACGGCACAGCCGACACCAATGTGCCTGTTGGCGAGAGCATTCAGTTGTACAACGCCTTGCGCATTCTTGGTAAGACCGTAGAATTTATTCGTGTAGATGGCGAGGACCACTTTATTGCCGATGTGCCCAAGCGCATCCTTTGGCACAATAGCATAATGGCGTGGTTCGAGCGCTGGCTCAAGAACGACGCCCGTTGGTGGAACGACATCTACCCCGAACGTATGATTAAGTAAGAACGAGATATGGAGATATTCTTTGTATCCTTTGCCCTTATATGCGGTGCTGTGGGCTTGCTGGGAGCGGTGCTTCCGGCATTGCCCGGCCCGCCTGTGAGCTTTTTGGGCCTCCTGTTCCTGCTGCTGTGCAGTGGAGTGGAGGTCTCCGCCACCTTCATAGTGGTGGCAGGTGTAATTATGGCTGTGATAACCGCTATTGATTATATTCTACCCGTGTGGTTCACACAGCTGAGCGGCGGTTCAAAAGAGAGCGTGCGCGGAGCATTGGCGGGAATGTTGATTGGGCTGTTGTTCTTGCCGTGGGGCATAATCATAGGCCCGTTTATAGGTGCGTTCGTAGGTGAGTATCTCGCTTGCAAGCGCAGCGGGCAGGCATTCAAAGTGGCCTCTGTTTCGTTTATCGCATTCCTGGTTACCACAGCACTGAAACTTATTTACAGTGTGGTGCTGCTGTTCTATATTGTTAAGGCAGTGGTTTGGTAGAGGCTGACTAAAAAGGCTCTTTTGTTGTTACGCTTGCCCGAAAAATACTCATTTACGCTTAGTAAACTGCGTTTTTTCGGGCTTCGCAAGCCTAAAAATAGCTCTTTTTATCCAACCTCCCTACAAACGTGGGTGACCCA
>JAFVSR010000043.1 GCA_017503645.1 Bacteroidaceae bacterium
GAACTGCTGAACGAGAAACTTTGGGTAGATGTACTCGATGCCGGTGCCGACGGCATTGCCCTGAAAACAGGCGAGTTGCTCACAAGGCACGAAATTATGGCTGTTATGGCTGGAAAAAAACCGGTATTCAACACGCCCATAACGGAGAAGATTGTGCAACGCTTCCGTGAGAGTGTCATGCACGAGGCTGCCCGTAAAAAGTCGCTTATAAAGTATGAGATTGACCGCTATGACGAATGTTTTCTGCGGCACCTTGCATTGGGCTATACAAAGGATATGATTGCCGGGCTCAAAACAATGCCGTTCGGTGTGAAGTCGCTCGAAAAACGCCAGGCCGACCTGGTTACCCGCCTCTTCCCCGATGATGAACAGCGTGGCGTGAATGTTACCCGCCTTGTGGTGCGTGCCATAGAGCTCTCCATTATCGATGTTGAAAATCTTGAAGCCGATGAATAATCGCCGTCTTTTATACTATCCGGCAGTTTTTTATGCTGCAATACTGCTTTGTGTGTGGCTGCTGTCGTGGGTGATGGGTGTCGCCAGCTTGTTGCGAGGCGGTGGTGCCGAAGTGGCTCCGCTTGTAAGTGCCGAGGGATTGCGTTGGGCGGTACGTAGTGCATCGGACACAATTGACAATGCTCCCTGGGCAGCAATTATGCTTTTCGTAACATCGATAGGGTTGCTTTGGGGTTCGGGTATGGCACGGAGTGCCCGTGCGGTTTTGTGTGGAGGCTCCCTTTCGTTTGTCGAGAGGCGTGCCTGGGTTTCGGCCCTTGTGGCGTTGTTGCTCTATACGCTGTTGCTCTTCCTGTGTACTGTATCGCCCTGGAATCTGTTGCTTGGCGTTACAGGCAACGTTTTGACATCTCCTCTAATGCAGGGGAGGGTTATATTGGCTTTTGCGGGCCTTCTTTTTGTAACGTCGGTCTATGGCTTTATGTATGGCAACTATCGCAGCGTGGTCGATGTGGCCTGCTCCGTGGGTGATGCCTTTTCGCTTTTTGCCCCGGCCTTTGTAGCGGTGTTGCCTGCTACCGGCATAGTTCCTTGTGCCGGCTATGCCGGTGTTCTCGACCTTCTCGATGTGACACCGCAGGGGGCCGCTGTCGCTGCCGATGTCATCTATCTTCTTCCATTCCTTTATACTCTCTATTTCTGTTACAGGGAGTGGAAGAAGAGCCGGTAAACTATTTTTTTGGAATCTATTCGCAGAAGATGGCCGAACCCACACGCACGTGGTTGCTGCCGTGTTTTATGGCAATGGGGTAGTCGTCGCTCATTCCTGCCGATAGTATGCCGAACCTCTCTTCGTTGGCAAAAAAACGCTCCTTTATGGTATCGAACAGTGTTTTGACTGCGGCAAATTCGGCATTTATCTGTTCTTCATTGTCGGTGTTGCTTGCCATGCACATAAGGCCGCGAATCTCCACATTCTGCAACGAACGCCACTCTCCCTCGTCGAGCATAGCGAGGCACTCATCGGGGGTGAACCCGAACTTGGTATCTTCCTGTGCTATATGAATCTGTAACAGGCAGGGAATTTTGCGCCCCACCTTTGCACCCTGCTTGTCGACCTCGCGCAGCAGACGGAGGCTGTCGATACTATGTATAAGGTGTATGAAGGGTGCGATGTATTTTATTTTGTTGCTTTGCAGGTGCCCGA
>JAFVSR010000044.1 GCA_017503645.1 Bacteroidaceae bacterium
ATTTTTGCGTTACGCTTGCCTTCAAAATCCTCATTTACGCCCAGTAAACTGCGGTTTTTCAGGCTGCGCAAGCCTTAAACTACATCTTTTTATTCATCTCCCTGAAAATGAGGCTGCTAAAAAATACTTTTTAGTCAGCCTTATTCCATATATTAAAACAGGCTTTGTGTATCTGTTTTTTTATATTTCCACTGTTTTTTTGTATCTTCGCGCCAATTAACGAGATAACAGATGATAACAGCAGACCAATTAAAGGATATTAAGGAGCGCACAGCCGCGCTAAAACAGTACTTGTCAATTGACGAAAAGATTATTCAGGTAGAGGAGGAGCAGTTGCGCACACAGGCCCCCGGTTTTTGGGACAACGCCAAAGAGGCCGAGGCGCAGATGAAGAAGGTAAAGAGCCTGCAGGCGTGGATTGATGGCTATAAAGAGGTGAATAACCGCACCGAGGAGGTGGAGATTGCTATGGAGTTCTACCGCGATGAGATGGTTACCGAAGCCGAGGTTGATGATGCCTATGCCCGTGCTCTTGCTGCTGTCGAGGAGCTTGAACTAAAGAATATGTTGCGTGGCGAGGCCGATGGTATGAGCTGCGTGCTGAAGATAAATTCCGGTGCGGGTGGCACCGAGAGCCAGGATTGGGCCTCTATGCTTATGCGTATGTACCTGCGTTGGGCCGAGGCCAACAAGTACAAGGCATCTACCATAAACCTGCAAGAGGGTGATGAGGCCGGTATAAAAACCGCCACCATACAGATTGACGGCCCCTTTGCCTATGGTTATCTCAAGGGCGAGAACGGTGTTCACCGTTTGGTGCGTGTGTCGCCCTACAATGCTCAGGGCAAGCGTATGACCTCGTTTGCATCGGTCTTTGTCACTCCGCTTGTAGATGACAGCATTGATGTGGTTATTGAAACAGCTAAAATATCGTGGGACACCTTCCGCAGCGGTGGCGCAGGCGGTCAGAATGTGAACAAGGTGGAGTCGGGTGTGCGTTTGCGTTATATGTTCACCGACCCCGATACCGGCGAGCAGGAGGAAATCCTCATTGAGAACACCGAAACGCGCGACCAGCCCAAAAACAAGGAGAAGGCTTTGGCGTTGCTCCGTTCAATGCTATACGATAAGGAACTCAAACGTCGTCAGCGCGAAAAAGACAAGATTGAGGCCGGTAAAAAGAAGATTGAGTGGGGTTCACAGATACGCTCATATGTGTTCGACGACCGTCGCGTGAAGGATCACCGTACCAACTACCAGACATCCGACGTGGGCGGTGTGATGGACGGCAAGATAGATGGCTTCATAAAGTCGTACCTTATGGAATTTGCCGAGGAGGGCGAGTAACGGTATGGCTGTAGAGATTGAGCGTAAATTCCTTGTAACCGACGACAGCTACAAGCAGCAGGCATTTGCCTGCGACCGCATAGCACAGGGCTACATCTGCCGCCAGGGTGGTAATTCGGCGCGTGTGCGTGTGCGTGGCGACAAGGGGTACCTCACAATAAAGGGCCCCTCGCTCGATGGTGGTCTCAGCCGCTATGAGTGGGAGCGCGAAATCCCTGTTGCCGAAGCGTGGGAGCTTATGAAGCTGTGCCACGGCGGCATAATAGATAAGTGCCGCTATCTTGTAAAATGCGGCGCACACACCTACGAGGTAGATGAGTTCTATGGCGATAACGAGGGCCTTGTGGTTGCCGAAGTGGAGCTTGGCAGCCTATCCGAGGAGTTCGAGCGCCCCTCATTCCTGGGCTGTGAGGTTACGGGGCAGGCCAAATACTATAACGGCCATCTGTCGCGCTTCCCCTTCAAGTTTTGGGAAAAGTAGCAACGCTCTATTCCACGCTGTTCTTGTGCCAGATGTTATATTTAATCATCAACGGCTTGGTAACGTATATGCTGAACAGTGCAGCACCTATAACCCCAAATGAATTGAATAGAAAATCCATCCAGTCGCCGCCACGATAGCGTGTGAGCGTTTCCTGCAATAGTTCTATTGCTCCGCTGAACAGTATGGGCCCTATTATGGCACCCCAAAATATGTTCCTCACACTCACGCGCAGGTGAGTGAGGAAATACTCGAACCACAGCACTACGCAAAAACCACCATACATAAGCAGGTGGGCAACCTTGTCAATATCCTGTATATTGCTCAGTGTGGTTTTGGGTGGTTTGAAGAAGGAGAGGTATATTATAGCTGCCAATATTATTATCGATAGCGGGTATCGTTTCAAAATTCTATCTATTCTGTCAATCATCATAGGAGTAAAGGGTTAAATTATTATATTCGCACACTCTTTGTTCTTGTATGTGTGGCAAAGTTAATATAACTAACAACCGAAACAGATTACATAATCAAGATAAATATGAGCTTTTATTTTTATTTTGCAAAAGGGCAGCGCCGTGGGGTTGTTTTTTTACTTTTGTTAATAATTGTGGCGGTGCTGATTAGATGGGTGCTGTTATAAACTATAGTGCGAGGTTCATTTCATTCAAACCTCGCACTATAGTTTATATACCGTCGGTGGTATCAATCTTCCTTACTTTATATACCCTTTGCACTATTTTGCGGTAGCTCCTCATACTTGGCATACTGCGCATTACAGGCCTTATATATTTGAGCCCGGGGATAAAGAGCAGCAGCGCCAATCCTCCAATGGTGAACCAGCCCATAATTTGTTTAAGGCTTACCATAAGTGCCTGGCGGGCCACCTCGCCGTAGAGAGCGCCTGTGGGCATATTCATGGCAAGGCTGTTCACGGCATCAATCTCCATAGAGAGGTTCATAATATTCTCATTTGTGAGGTAGTTCAGCAGGTTGCTCACAAGCACCGCGGCAGCCACGGTGCCCACACCTGTTCGCACAAATCCCAATATTCCCACGGGCTGCAGAAAATATTTGAACGGAATATCTTTTATGGAATAGAGTGTGAGGGTTACATACAGCATTGTGTATCCTGTGCCGCGCAGGAAACAGGGCAGGTACAGCATTTCGAGGCTTGTGCGTGCATCAATAAGGAAATATAGCATTCCTTGGTATGCCACAAGGCAGGCAAAGCCCCAGAATATAACCCATTTGTAATAGATGCGGCGCAGCACCAGCGTGTAGTAGGCTATGAGTGAGCCTGTAATGCCGCCAACAAGCACCACGCAGTTAAGCGATATTGCGCTTATATTGTGGTAGTGCAGAATGGCGCCAGTGAGTGCTCCTTCCACGGCTGTGGGTGTGGTAAGCAGCAGTATCATACACATAGTGAGCAGCAGGCCTGTTCTCATTTTCTTATACGAGAAAATATCGGGGCTGAAGTAGGGCTGCCCGGCTGTGAGCATTCGTCTTACCGCCAGCAGAAAAGATAGCGTGGCTGTAACCGCCCCGGTGCGTATATATGCGCTGTGGAACCAGTCGAGCTGTTTGCCATAGAGCAGTGTGTATGATGCCGACAGGAGAAACACACTCCACAGAATGAACCCCACCCAATCTATTCCCGCAAGGGGGAATTTGTCGGTGAGCCTTATACTCTTCATCATCGCAAAGGCTGCAAGCACCACACACAGCATAAGGCAGGCGATGAACAGGTGCATATACTCCCAATTATAGTAGAAATCTATATATATGGTGGCAAGCCCCGACACCTGTATGGCACTGAGTATTATGCAGAAAAGCACGCAGAAGAATATAGTTTGGTCGTGGTTGGGGGCGAGCTTCCCTTGCAGTGTTGAAAGGCACTCGAACGTACCCAGAAGGCGACACATACCTACCACAAAACTTGTTGCCACTATAATAAAAAGGTTGTTGCTTGTCATTATCACAATATTTGCCACTGCTATGGTGGTGGCTGCGGTCATTATGATGTTGCGTGATTTGAACCTGAATTTCACGCGGAACAGCAGCGGGAATGTGACGGTGAGCCCAATGAACGATGCATAGGCCGCCATCATCACATCCTCCTGTGTCAGTGCCTTGCCGCCTATTATCTGGTTAAGCCCTGCAAGATACACACCGCCCGACAGCTGAAAACAACAGGCGAATATTATGAGTGCCCAAAAACGCACATCGTGCGGCACAAAATCCTTGAACGTGGGTATGCGAAAGGGCCCTTGTTGCCAATTATCTGCCATCAGTATATAATTTTACATTCTGCATTCATACCGCTGCGCAGGCGGGCAAGCTCGTCGGCGCTGTTCTCCTCGGTAAACTCTATGCGCACGGGAATGCGTTGCTCCACCTTTACAAAATTACCGGCCGAGTTATCTGTGGGCACAAGCGAGTAGGCCGCTCCTGTTGCGTATGAAATGGAGCGCACCACGCCCTTGTATGTAACACCCGGCACGGCATCTACCTTAATATCCACGCTCTGCCCCTCGTGTATGTCGGTGGTTTGTGTCTCTTTGTAGTTGGCAATCACCCATTTGTCGTTGCTCTCCACAATGTTAGCCACGGCCTGCCCGGGTTGCACGAGCTGCCCAGCCTGTATGGCCTTGCGCCCCATAACACCGTCGGCAGGGGCTGTTATAACGGTATATGACAGGTTTATGCGGGCAAGCTCCAAGGCCGTTTCGGCCAGTTTCACAAAGGCATCTTGCTGTTGGTGCCTTGTGGCAAGCTCGTCGCTCACAAGCGACACGCTCTTGCGCTGCTTAACCATTGCATTGTACTTGGCCTGCATAGCATTATATTGCGTTTTGGCACCATCGTATTGCTGTGTGGTGACGGCTCCGCTTGCAAGCAGTTTATCGTGGCGTTCATACTCCTTGCGTGCATTGGCAAGCAGCACCTCCAGCTCCTGTAACGAGGCATCGGAAACACTTATGTTGTTGCGTGCAGTGGTAGCGCTGGTGCCCGCAGCATCGCGGTTTTGCAGTGCCTTTTGCAGGTCGGCTTCGGCCTGTGCCACTCGCAGGCGATATTCTATGTCTTCGATGATGACAAGCGTGTCGCCCTTCTTCACGGGTTGGAATTCGCCAAAGCGAATCTCCTTTACATAGCCCTGAACACGCGAGTTGAGCGGAGTTATGTGCTGGCGCACCTGTGCGTTGTTGGTATATTCCACCCCTATGTGAATGAATGTCGATGCTATCCACGCAATGCCTGCAAGCAGCACTGCCACCACCAATATGTTTATAAAATTTATCCTTCTTTTCTGTGTCTCTTTATTTTCCATAATATTCTCTTTTTATAGGGTTTACAATGTGCCTGCCACGCGTTGCAGGTTGTATGTGCTGTATATTACGTTTATGCGTGCGTTCACCAGCTGCAACTGGGTTTCTATGAGCGCATTGCTTGCATCTATCATATCGGTGACGAGTGCAAGGTCGTTGAGGTAGCGGTTGTTCACTACGTTGTAGTTCTCGCGTGCAAGTTCCACACTTTTTTCCTGCGTGTGCAGCTGCTCGTATGCATTTTCAAGTGCTATGAAGGCGCTGTTTATGGCTATGCCGGTCTCTTCGCGTGCAAGTTCGGCGCTCTCCTTTGCACAGATGGTGCCAATGCGCTCTATACGGCTTTTCTTATTTGCCTTCCACAATGCCGAAATATTGTATTTAAGGCCCACGCCCACGTACCAATAGTTGAAGTTCTTGTCAATGGTGGGCACCTCTATGGTTATGGGACCGTCGAGGTGATTGGCGGCAACAAGGGCTACCTGCGGCAGTCTTTCGGCCTTTACAGAATGCTCTTTTTGCTGCTGTTTCGATATTTTAAGCTGGGCAATGTGAAGTATGGGGCTGTTGCTTTCGGCCTCGCTCTGCCACTGATCACGCGACAATACCTGCAAGCGATAGTTGGTTATGGCGCTGTCGGGTGCAATGATGGTTTCATCGGGCAGGCCGAGTGCCTGCACTATGTGGTAGTTTACTTTGCGCATATTATTTTCGGTTTCGTGCAGCCCCAATCGCAGTTGCTCCAGCCTCAGTTCGTAGCGGGTAATGTCGTTGCGCAGTGCTGTGCCGGCATTGTGCTTGGCTTTTATATGCGACACAAGCAGTTCGGTCTGTTCTATATTCTTCTTAAATATCACAGCCCTGTTGCTGAGCTTGCATAGTTCCAAATAGTTGCCAAGCATAAGAAAGCGTATGTTCTGCTTTTGCAGTTCCACGCCCTTCTCGGCTATCTTTTTGTCAATCTCGGCCTGTTTGATGCCTGCGCTTATGGCTCCACCTGCATATATCACCTGCGATGCTTTTATGGCAAAATTGTTGCCAAAATGGGGCATATCGGCATTTGTGAAATTTGTGAAATCGCGGTCGGTTACGCAGCCGTCGCCCAAGAAACTAACCGATAGCGAGCTCTCTACCTCGGGCAGCATCGCGCTTCTGGCTACCTTCACTCCCTCGGCTGCCATTTTTGCGCCCAAGCGCGAAATCTCCACGCTCTTGCTGCTGTTGTCGCACAGTTCAAACAGTTCTTCAATGGTAATTGTGCGCAGTTGTGCGCGTGCATTACCGCTGCACAGCAGCACGCATAGTACTGCTGTGAGTAAATAAAAATTTCTCATCTATAAAAATTAAGTGTTTGTAATATGTTGTTGCTCAACGATGTGAGCATAAGGCTCAGTGCACCCTGCGTGTGTGCGGGTGCATTTTTTTAGTCGAAAAGATAGTTCCAGAAAGGAATGAGCCTGTATATCATTGTTCTTGTTTTTGCAATGCAAAGGTACAAAATTTATCGATAGGTTGTAACCTCCCTCTTGCGTACTTTGTTATATGCATTAAGGATAAGTTTGTGATATTTTCTCAATTTTATATACAATTTAAGTAAAAAAATGCGTTATTTGCAGTATATGATATTTATTACAACAATTTTATGGAAACAACAATGAAAAAAGCATTGATAACCGGTATTACAGGACAGGATGGTTCCTTCTTGTCTGAGTTTCTATTGAGCAAGGGATATGATGTCCACGGTACCATACGCCGCTCGTCGGTAGATTTCCGCGAGCGTATAGCCCATTTGGAGGGTAACCCTCATTTCCACCTTCATTATGCCGACTTGGGCGACTCTATGAGCCTTTTGCAGGTAGTGGGCAAAGTGCGCCCCGATGAAATATATAACCTTGCCGCACAGAGCCACGTGCAGGTAAGTTTCGACTCTCCCGAGTTCACTGCCAACGTGGATGCCACAGGCGTGCTTCGCATCCTTGAGGCGGTGCGCCTGTCGGGCCTTGCAAAAACCTGCCGCATATATCAGGCATCCACATCGGAGCTTTATGGCAAGGTAGAGGAGGTCCCGCAGAACGAAAACACCCCCTTCCACCCATACAGCCCATATGCGGTGGCCAAATTGTACGGCCACTGGATTGTTAAGGAGTATCGTGAAGCATATGGTATGTTCTGCTGCTCTGGTATCCTTTTCAACCACGAGAGCGAGCGCCGTGGCGAAACCTTCGTTACACGCAAAATAACCCTTGCCGCAGCCCGCATAGCACAAGGCAAGCAGGATAAATTGTATCTTGGTAACCTGTCATCGCTACGTGACTGGGGTTATGCCAAAGACTATGTCGAGTGTATGTGGTTGATGTTGCAGAACGAGAAACCCGAGGACTTTGTAATTGCCACCGGTGTGCAGCACTCTGTACGCGACTTCTGCTACTACGCCTTCAAGCACGTGGGTATAGAGCTTGAATTCGTAGGCGAGGGTGCCGACGAGAAGGGTATCGACAAGGCTACAGGCAAGGTGCTCATCGAGGTATCACCCGACTTCTTCCGCCCCACCGATGTGGTGAACCTTTGGGGCGACCCTTCAAAGGCACGTACAAGACTTGGCTGGGACCCTCAAAAGACAACATTCGAGCAGCTGGTAAAAATTATGGTCGATTCCGATATGGCCAAAGTGGCGGTGGAGCGTGCCGAAGAGCACATACGCACCAACCTTGCCGAGTATCTTGAGCGCGGTATTGTAAAATAGTTCGTAAAATGGAGAAACAAGCAAAAATATATGTGGCAGGCCATCGCGGTATGGTGGGCTCTGCCATTGTGCGCGAGTTGCAGCGTCAGGGGTACGGCAATATCATCACCCGCACACACGCCGAACTCGACCTATGCCGTCAGGACCAGGTCGAGCGGTTCTTTGCAACCGAGAAACCTCAATATGTGTTCCTTGCAGCAGCCAAGGTGGGTGGCATCATAGCCAACCACACCGCCCTTGCCGACTTTATGTACGACAATATGATGCTGGAGATGAATGTGATAAATGCAGCGTGGCGCAACGGTTGCAAAAAGCTGCTCTTCTTGGGCTCGTCGTGCATCTATCCCCGCCTGGCACCGCAGCCTATGAAAGAGAGCTGTCTGCTCACATCGGAACTGGAACCCACCAACGAGGCATACGCGCTTGCCAAAATATCTGGCCTTAAATACTGCGAATATCTCAACCGCCAGTATGGTACCGACTACATAAGCGTTATGCCCACAAATCTTTATGGGCCCAACGACAACTATCACCCCACACACAGCCACGTGCTGCCTGCTCTCATACGCCGTTTCCACGAGGCAAAAGAGGCCGGTGCACCCACTGTAACCTGTTGGGGCGACGGCACACCGTTGCGCGAGTTTCTGTACGTCGATGACCTTGCCAACTTGTGCGTGTTCCTTATGGACAACTATAGTGGCAACGAAACGGTGAATGCCGGTACAGGTAAGGAGATAACAATAAAAGCCCTCACCGAGCTTGTGGCACGAGTGGTGGGTTACGAGGGCGAAATCCTTTGGGACACCACAAAACCCAATGGCACCCCCCGCAAGTTGCTCGATGTGTCCAAAGCCGAAAGGCTTGGCTGGCGCTACAGCACCGAGCTCGAGGATGGTATAAAACTATCGTACGAGGATTTCCTCACCAATCCTATGCGTGCCGAAAGATAACATACAGCACAGCTGCCAAAGAACAAATGGCATACGGGTTTGTTATAAATGAACCCTATGCCATTTTCTTATGAGTAAAAAACTATGCAGCAAGTGCGGCTCCTTGATAAGCCGCTTTCTCCTGTGGCGCCATCTCACCGGCCGATATACCTATTTATGCCCTCGTTGCGGAGTGGTGTGCAGCTACTGCGTGGAGCGCTATGCCCGCCCTGTGGTTGCGTGTAAGTATTGCGGTTCCGAAGTGATAAAAGAAAAAGGACAGCCGTTATAGCTGTCCTTCCTGTGGAGCATACGAGAGTCGAACTCGTCACCTTTTGACTGCCAGTCAAACGCTCTAGCCAGATGAGCTAATGCCCCTTGCTGTACTTGGTTTCCCGAATACGCCTGCAAAGATAGCACAAATTTTCAAAAAACAGCTACTTGGAGCCAAATTTTGTTGAAAATATTATTTGTGCTTCCCGCTTTCGGGACAAAAAAGTATTATATTCGGGACAAATTTTACCTGTTTTGTCCCGCAAATTAAAGAAATAATGCTATATTTGTCCCGAAAGTAAAATGAAGAGTATGACAATACAGGTGGAAATATTGCAGTTTTTGCATTACAACCCTTCATCGAGCAGAGTGGAAATTGCGACGGCTTTGACAAACGCTCCAAACGAAAGAACGTTGAAACGAATTATCGCCGATAGTGTGCAAAAGGGCGACATTGTTGTAGAGGGTAAGGGCAAGGCTACGCGCTACTCCCTCTCGCCACAGGCACATCTGATGATGCCGCTTAACATCGATACATATTTTGCAAATGATGTGGATGAGCGCGTGGTGCAACAATCGTTTAATTTTCAGTTGATTTGTGATATATTGCCCAATGTCACTCTGTTTACAACGGAAGAGAAGGAAAGGCTGGATGTAGTCCATAAGACTTTTCTGGGTAATATGGCTACTTTGTCCGATGTTGAGTATCGCAAAGAGATGGAGCGTTTAGGAGTGGATTTGTCTTGGAAATCGTCGCAAATAGAGGGTAACACATATTCTCTCCTTGAAACAGAGCGGTTGCTGAAAGAGAAAGAAACAGCTCGGGGAAAAACAAAAGAAGAGGCGGTGATGCTACTAAACCATAAAGATGCCTTGGATTTCATACTCGACAACCCCGACTACCTCAAAGAACTTTCTGTTAGAAGAATTGAGGATATCCATTCAATCTTGACAAAGGAATTGGGGGTAGGCAGTGGCATTAGAAAAAGGCGTGTCGGCATAACAGGAACAAACTATCGCCCTCTTGACAACGAGTTCCAGATACGCGAAGCATTGGAAGATACTTGCCGGTTGATTAACGGTAAAGAGGACGTTTTCGAGAAGGCGTTGCTTGCACTGGTTCTATTGTCGTACATACAACCATTTACCGATGGCAACAAACGAACCGCAAGAATCGGCAGTAATGCCATTCTGATGGCTTGGGGATATTGCCCTTTGTCCTTCCGCACCGTTGATTCTATCGATTACAAGAAGGCGATGTTGATGTTCTATGAGCAGAATAATATTGCAGCCTTCAAGCAGATTTTTATTGAGCAGTACGAATTTGCGGTAAAGAACTATTTTTAGAATGCTCTTTTTAATTTGTATCCCTGAATATTCAGCCACTACCGTTCCACAAACTCCATAATGGCGTTTACGGCCTCGGTGGCGTGGTCGGTGAGTGTGAGCAGCAGATTTTTGTAGCACCCTTTGCCGTGCAGTTCCTTCAGTAGCGGATATACAGGTATTTCGTTGCACCAGTACTCTTTGCCCAAGAATATCATAGGGCTCTCATACCCGCAAGTGAGGTAGTGGTTCTGTGCCGCATCCTGGAAAATCTCCTGCATTGTGCCCGCGCTGCCGGGTGCATATATAATGCCGCCCTTGGCTATCGTTACAAGCGTGTCCTCCCTTATGCTGTTGTCGAAATATTTGGCTATGTGGGTTGCGAAAGGGGTGGCAGGCTCGTGCCCATAGTACCAAGTGGGTATGCCTATGCTGTATACCTCTTGTATGCGTGGCATCTTCTCCATAAGGGTAAAAGCTGTGGGCAGCCACTCGCTATCCTTGTACGATGGCGCCTCGGCAAGCATTGCAAGCGCTTCGTCTATAGCACTGTCGGGGTAGCCGGCTATTCGGGCGCCGAGGTGCGATGCCTCCATTGCTCCCGGGCCTCCGCCGCTGACAATGATGCACCCTCTTTCTGCCAGCCTCTTACTAGCAAGCACCACCTTGCGGTACATATTGTCGCTGCGCAGCAGCGAGTGGCCGCCCATAATGGCTACAATGCGGCGTTCGTCGTGCGTAGCAAGCAGGTCGTGCAATGCATCGCTTATGGAGTGGTCGTGCAGTGTGCGTGCAAGTGTTTCGGCAATATCGCAGGCCTGCTTGCCGCGCTCTGTGTAATGCTTGTAAATGCGTGTATCGTAGCACGTGTCAAAGCTGTCGGGGGTGTGGTAGTTATACCCAGCGTAAAGCTCGCTTGCTGTGTAAAGCCGTGAGGGGAACATATTGAAAGGAAGAGGCAGCGCGGGTAGCACATAGCAATCGGTCGGCAGTGTGTCGCGCATTCCGGCAGGCATTTTGCACCCAAAGAATATCGAGTCCTTGAACTTGCACTGCAAAGCATCCTCGCCAAAAGTAATATTCTGGAAAGCATAGTGTTCCAGGGTGTTCCCTTGTTTTATAAGGGTGCGCAGTGCCTCCTCGCTCTCAATTTCTCTGTATCTGTTCATAGCAATGGTTTCTGTTTCTTTGTGCAAAGAAACTCTTTTTGTCGGCATTTGCCAATTCTTTTGGCAGTGTTTTACTGTAAACACAAACAAAAAAGCCTCTCAGCATAACTGAAAGGCTTTTTGCGGTGCGTACGGGACTCGAACCCGTGACCCCATGCGTGACAGGCATGTATTCTAACCAACTGAACTAACGCACCAATATGTTTTTGCTTTGTTTCTATCTCAAAGCGAGTGCAAAGGTATGCATTATTTTTTAATCTGCAAATAATTTGGCGGTTTTTTTACAGATTTTTTTTGAAAACGGTCAAATCTACATATTCGCCATTGCAAAAATGCCATTCTGGGAGCACTGCCACGGGTATGTAGCCACTGTGGAGGAACATATTTTTTGCCACGGAATTTCTGTCGGCCAGGGTGTGGGCATATATCATTCGCAGGTTGAGTGCCTCTTTGGCATAGCGTTCCATTGCTTTTATGGCGCTGCGGCCATATCCTTTGCCGCGCTGTTCGCGCAGCAGGGTTATCCCTATCTCGGCGCTGCGGTGTGTTGCCGAATAGCTTGTGAGGTCGATGAGGCCCACTGCTTCGTCTGTGTCGCTGTCGGTTATCACAAGGCGCACTTCGCCCGTGGTGGTTATCTCCTGGGGTTGTTGCGATAGGTACTGTTTTATGGCATATCGTGAATAGTTTACCCGTGCCGAGCATATATCCCAGGTGTCGCTGTCGTTCTCTATGGTGTAGAGCAGTTCCAGGTCCTCGGGCTCCGGCGCGCGCAATGTCACTTTTCGGGGTGTATTCATTTTTCTGTTGTTAGGGTGAGTATATCGCTGTGTGTCACTATGGTGTTGATGCGGGGGTAGAATGTGCCCACACCGACTTTGCCACTGTCGCGGCGGAAGGTGTCGAGTATATATGTGTAGCTGAAATCCTCGGTGTCGTATATCACATATGCCGTGTTTTTCTTTATCTGCGGCAGGGTGTGTGCGGGGCGGCTCTTTTCATCGCCTTCTATTATCGTTATGTCCAGGCACCACTCGTCGGCAATGGCTTTCACTTTGTCGCCGTTGCGCCCTATGTATATGTAGTTGTAGTTCTGCGCCTCTTTGCGGGGGAACAGAAAATTTCTTGCGCGGGTGATGTATTGCGCTGCCACGGCTATTATCGCTCTTGCTACAATTGCCGTTCTTATGGGCAGGGTGAGCAGCAGCCCGTAGTGGTGGAAATGCTTTTTGAAGAAGATGAGCATTGCCGTGTAGAATATGTGCACATATTTGAATGTGCTTTTCTGGGTGCTCTCGCCCTTGTAGTGCAGTATGGGCGATGGTATGTAGTAGTTTTTGTACCCCTCCTTCAGCAGGCGGTAGGATAGGTCTATGTCCTCGCCATACATAAAGAATGCCTCGTCGAAGTTTCCTATTTTGTCGAGTGCGTTTTTGCGGGCAAGGAAAAAGGCGCCCGAAATTATCTCTATCTCGGCAGGCTGCTCCTTGTCCAAATATTGCATATAGTATTTTCCGAATGTCTTGCTCTTGGGGAAGAGTGCGCAAAGGCCGCTCATCTTGCACAGCGCTGTCCAGGGGGTGGGCAGGCCGCGGCGCGATTCGTTTGCAAATTTGCCATCGCCGTGCAGCATCATTGTGCCAAGGCCGCCAAACTGCGGGTGCTTGTCGGCAAATGTTATGGCATCGTGCAGGGTGTTTTCGGTCACTATGGTGTCGGGGTTCAGGAACAGTATGTACTCTCCCGTGGCTTTGGCCACTGCCTGGTTGTTGGCCCTGCCGAATCCTACATTTCTTGCATTGGCTATTATATGCAGGTTGGGGTATTGGGCAGCGGGGAATCTCTCCTTTATATGGGCTGTGGAGCCGTCTTGGCTGGCGTTATCCACTACAAATATCTCCATAGGGATATCCTTGCGCTCGGCCTTTATGAGCGAGCGCAGGCACTGTTCCACGTAGTGCTTTACATTGTAGCTTATTATGATAACCGATAGTTTCATTCTTGGTTTTCCGGGTAGTTAAGGTAGTTTTCGAGTGTGCTCTTTGTGGGGTAGCTGTATATGGCTGCCGCTACGCCGAACAATCCGCAATAGAGTGGGCCGCTGGTTTTGCCTAAAATGTAGTATAGCGCAATGTTCATCATTATCACCATAAAAAGTATGCTTGTGCGGGCATTGCACTTGCTGTGGTAATAATCGATGAAATGGGGCGTTTTCTTCTTTGCCGCTTTTGTTACTTGGGCCGAAAAGCCCTTTATGGCAAGCGGTATGAGGCATATTGTGAGCAGAATGCCTGCAACCTCAATGGCATAGAGGGTGGTGGGGGCCATTGTGATGGACGTGCTGTCTATGAACCCTGTTTGTAGCAGCGCCACAAGCGCTACCGAAACTACGGCTTGTGCCAGGTATATTGTGCGTGTCTTTTTTATTGCATCCTCTTTTTGCATAGTCTTTATATGGTTTTTCCCGTGAAGGGGGTGCGGTTTACAATCGAGCGGCCCAGTGTCACTTCGTCGGCATATTCCAGTTCGTCGCCCACCGATATTCCTCGTGCTATCACCGACAGCTTTACATCATACTGCATAAGTTTGCGGTAGATATAGAAATTTGTGGTGTCGCCCTCCATTGTGGAGCTTAGTGCAAGTATTATCTCCTTTACATCGCCGCGTGCCACCCTGTCGATGAGGCTCTCTATCTGCAGGTCGGCGGGCGATACCCCGTCCATTGGCGATATTACACCGCCAAGTACGTGATAAACACCGCGATATTGCATTGTATTCTCCACCGCCATAACATCCTGTATGTTTTCCACCACGCATATGAGGCTGTGGTCGCGCAGCGGGTTGGCGCAGATGGGGCATATGTCGGTGTCCGATATGCTGTGGCACTCGGTGCAGTATTTTGCCTCCTGTTTCAGACGCAGAATGGCATCGGAGAAGGCTGCAACCTCCTCCTCTTTGCGGCGTAGCATATGCAACACCAAGCGTGTGGCTGTTTTGCGCCCTATGCCCGGCAATTTGCTGAACTCGTTCACCGCCCTTTCGAGCAGTGCCGACGGGTATTCCTGGTTCATCTATTCTCTTTCTCTTGTTTACGGCCGCGAAGGTAATGCTTTTTTGCGAATTTCCCACCTTATTTATTTTATATCAACGGTAACGGCAGCGGGGAACACTCGCTCGGGGTCGAAGAAAAGAGCGCAGCTCTCTGCCATTGCTTTTGTACAGGGCTTCACCTTGCCGTTAAATGCCTTGCGCCCATTTACTATTATTGTAACGGGTTTTGTGAGGTCGATGTTCTCCTCGTCGAGGAATATTGTGATGTTGCCTTTTGTGGCAGGTGTGAAATCTTTTTTGAACACCATAGGTATGTTATAGAGGCTTTCGGTGGTGGTGTATGTAACATTCTTCACCGTTATCTCTATGGTGTTGCCACGGCGGCTCACCTCGTAACAGGTGCGCTGCTGCTCGTTCTCTCTCGACGGCTCGTTCACACGCAGGTTGTAGAATCCATTCCGGTGGCGGCCATACATATCGTAGTCCTCCCAATAGAAATATGCGGGGTGGGGGTTGCGCTCATATTGCACAAGCCACGGGGTGGTAGCCTCGTAGTTTATGCCGTGCCCCATTCCGGGTATGAGCTCTATTTTGTGGTCGTACAGCCCGGGGTGGGCAGTGCGCAGGCTGTCGAGTGTTTTTGCGGCAATGTATGTCATATAATTGCGGCCAAAGCCGTAGTCCTTTTCGCCTGTGCGCAACGAGAATGCGATGTTGGCAAGGTTCTCGGCTGGTGCATTCTGTAGCGGTTCGCCACCGGCCATAGGGCCTGCACCGGCAAGGTAGTCGGCATAGAACGATGCAAGGCGCTGGCTGCCGTAGCCACCCTCGGAGATTCCGAAGAAGAATATCCTGTTGGCATCTACATCGCCCGACAAAAAGGCAAGGCGCAACAGTTTTTCCCACGCTATCTGCTGTGTGGGTATGGCCCAGCGGTAGTGCTTTTCGCTCGGTATCTGTGGTATGAAATAGAGCGAGGGGGCGTCGTCGAATGCACTGCATATTGCGTAGCCCGTTTCCCACTCACGCTGCTTGCGCCCCGACCCGTGCATATACAAAAAGAGTGGATAGCCATTGGCGGCTTTCTCTCCTTTATAAATATAGTGGTAGGGCATACGGGCACCCTCTTCGGGGTGTGTGGGCATTGCCCAATAGAGCGTGTCTTTGATGCCCGCCTTCACGGGGGTGGGCAGTTTGTCTTCCTGCAAGGCTTCCACGGCTGTGCGCCAGCAGGCCCACACGGCCGCTCGCGTGTCGTCTATTCTGCTGTGTTTTATGTTTTTGCTATTGCAGGTGGCCGAACTGTCGCCATTGAGCACCGCCGTAAAGTATTCTGTTATCTGTTTGCTGTTTTTCTCGCTTATTTGTGCGTGGCAGTTGCCTATACCGGCTGCCAACAGGGCTGTGAATATTATCTTTTTCATTGTGTAATAAAGGTAGTTTGTGCGAATGTAGCAGTTTTTTGCGAAACTCGCAATTGTGGCTTGCGGCTACAATAGATAATTGCAGAAATTTAGTTAAATATTATGTATAGCCTATGACAAATAGCAAAAAATGATGATTGTGCGAGTGTTAATTTTATACGAATTTTGCACAGCATTTTAACGATTAGACGATATAGAAGTATGAAAAAGCATTTTTACCTTTTAATTACATTTATTTGTATGGCATCGGCGTTGTATGCCCACGAAAACCGCAAGGTGCGCGATGGCAATACCATTGCAGGTCACGTGATAGACGCCGTAACCGAGGAGAATGTTCCCTTTGCCAAAATATGGGTGGCCGAAATAGACAAAGGCTATGTAGGTAACGAAGAGGGGCAGTTCGAGATTACGGCGTTGGCCGCGGGAAAATATAGCCTGCGTGTTAGTGCAATGGGCTACGAAACTATGACCAAGGAGGTTACCGTGAGCAGCGAGTTTGCCACCGTGGTGCACTTTAAGTTAAAGGAGGAGTCGCAGGTTATAGACGAGGTGGTGGTATCGGCCAACCGCAACGAGATAAGCCGCAAGGATGCCCCTGTTGTGGTGTCGGTGGCCAATCTCAAACTTTTTGAAACCGTGAACTCGGTGGATTTGGCCAAAAGCCTCAACTACATCACCGGTCTGCGTGTGGAAAACAACTGCCAGAACTGTGGCTTTCCCCAGGTGCGTATAAACGGCCTCGAGGGCCCCTATTCGCAGGTGCTCATAAACAGCCGCCCCGTGGTAAGTGCCTTGAGTGGTGTGTATGGTCTGGAGCAGATTCCCGTGAATATGATAGACCGCGTGGAGGTGGTGCGTGGCGGTGGTTCGGCGCTCTTTGGTGCCAACGCCGTGGGCGGTACCATAAATATCATAACCAAGGACCCCATAAACAACTCCTTCTCGCTCTCGAGCAACCTCTCTCTGTTGGGTGGCGAAAGCTGGGAGCAGTATATGGGTGCCAACGCCTCACTTGTGTCCAAGGACAACAGCTACGGCATCGCCTTGTATGAAAGCTACCGCAACCGCAACGATTACGACCACGACGGTGACGGTTTCTCGGAGCTTGGGCAGATAAACATAAACATATTCGGCCTGCGTGCCTACTATCGCCCCACCCACACAAGCCGTTTCAGTGTGGAGTATCACACAACCAACGAGAAACGCCGCGGTGGTAACAAATTCGACCTTCAGCCACACGAGAGCGACATCACCGAGCAGACAGAGCACGTTATCAACAGCGGTGGAATCACATACGACCTGGGTTGGAACGAATACAACAACAAACTGTCGCTATTCTCGTCTATCCAGCACATAGACCGCAACAGCTACTATGGCGCACAGCGCGACCCCAACGCATACGGCAAAACCGATGACCTAACTTGGGTTGTGGGTGCCACAATCACCAATCGTATGAAAAATTTCCCCATTGCGCCGGCGCTCCTCACAGCGGGTGTGGAATACCAGCAGAACAGCCTGCACGATATTATGACGGGCTATAACAGGGATATGAAGCAGGATGTGCGCATTGCCAGTGCCTTTTTGCAGAACGAGTGGGATTTGAACGACTTTTCTCTGCTTATGGGTGTGCGTATGGACAAACACAACCTCATAGACAACCCCATCTTCAGCCCCCGTGTGAACCTGCTGTATAAACCGAGCGATGCCTTCCAGGCCCGTCTGACATACTCTACAGGCTTCCGTGCTCCGCAGGCATACGACGAGGACCTGCACGTTACCGCTGTTGGCGGCGAGGGTGTGCAGATTGTTCTTGCCGACGGTCTCAAGGAGGAGCGCTCCAACAGCTTCAGCGGTTCTATCGACTGGACCACCCGTTTCGGTCATTGGCAAGCCAATATTCTGCTCGAGGGTTTTTACACCGGTCTCGACGATGTGTTTGTGCTCGAGGAGATAGGCACCGATGCCGATAACAACCCCGTGCAGGAGCGTCGCAACGGTAGCGGTGCCCGTGTGTATGGTGCCAATATCGATGCCAAGATAGCCCACGGCAAGGAGTTCTCGGTGCAGATGGGCTTTACCGCCCAGCGCAGCCGCTACAAGCAGGCCGAGGCTTGGACCGAGGTTGATGGTGAGCTGCTCACCACAAAACGTATGATGCGCACCCCCGACTACTATGGCTATTTCACCATAACATCGTCACCGCTTAAGAATTTCGAACTGTCGCTATCGGGTACATACACCGGCGAAATGTGCGTGCCTCACTACGCAGGCTACATAGCAGCCGACCGTATGGAAAACACTCCCGATTTCTTCGACCTCAACACCAAGGTGGCATATACATTCATATTGCGCGACCACATAAACCTGCAGCTGAATGCAGGCGTGCAGAATATCTTCAACAGTTTCCAGGACGACCTCGACAAGGGTGAGTTCCGCGACTCGGGATATTTCTATGGCCCCACACAGCCCCGCACATACTTTGTGGGTATAAAGATAACTCACTGATAACAGTAGCTGTGTTTACATACGAGGCTGACTAAAAAGGCTCTTTTGTTGTTACGCTTGCCCGAAAAATACTCATTTACGCTTAGTAAACTGCGTTTTTTCGGGCTTCGCAAGCCTAAAAATAGCTCTTTTTATCCAACCTCCCTACAAACGTGGGTGACCCA
>JAFVSR010000045.1 GCA_017503645.1 Bacteroidaceae bacterium
AAGAGGCTGACTAAAAAGTATTTTTTAGCAGCCTCTTTTTCAGGGAGATGAATAAAAAGATGTAGTTTAAGGCTTGCGCAGCCTGAAAAACCGCAGTTTACTGGGCGTAAATGAGGATTTTGAAGGCAAGCGTAACGCAAAAATACACTTTTTAGTCATCTCCTAATATATGCTTATCGTTAAAAGTCAAAAGAAAATTATGTAATCAAAATATAATTATTAAATTTGTATTTTATAATAACTAACGTGCATAATTGTGTAAATTAATATCTATTATATGAAGAAGATAACTCTGTTTTTACTCCTCTTTTGCCTTGTGGTAAGCACCTTTGCGGCACCGGCACGTCGTGTGCCCATAACTCACAGGCAATCGGATGGTACCGATCTCTATGTAACCCTTACCGGTGACGAAGGTTTTCACTATTGCATAACCTTGGATGGTGTGCCTGTCGTGAAATGCGAAAATGGTGATTATTGCTATGCAACGCTATCCAATGATGGTGTGCTGGTTTCAACCGGCTGTATTGCCCACAACGCAGGTGCGCGCAGTTTTAACGAATTGCAGATAATAGATACCAATGATTTTGCCGATATGGGCAATGCATTGGCATCGAAAGCCCGCGCAGCACGCCGCAGCGCTCCGGCCAAGGCGGCTACGGTAACCACTACCGGCGAGGTAAATGTTCCCGTGCTTCTGGTGGAGTACAAAGATGTGAAATTTACTTTTTCCAAGCAGGAAATAAGTGATTTTCTGAATAAGGAGAACTATGCCGGTTACGAAAACCCCATAGCAACAAGCATTGGTAGTGCCAAAGACTATTTCATTGCCCAGTCGGGTGGCAAGTTCAAGCCTAATTTCATTGTTACCGATATTGTGACATTGCCCAACAATATGGCCTATTATGGTGGTAACGATGCTAATGGAAACGACCGCCGCCCAGGGCATATGATTGCCGATGGCCTTGCCGCTGCCGATCCCAATTTCGATTTCTCCATTTTCGATAACGATGGTGACGGCAAAGTGGAATTTGTCTATTGTATATACGCGGGTTATGGCGAGAACGTGACAGGCAACGACGAAAACTCTATATGGCCACAGCAATGGGAGCTATCTGCCACTGCAGGCGTGAAAACTCACGACAATGTGAAGTTCGATGTGTTCGCTTGCTCCAACGAACTGGCCGTGAGTGAGGATTTTTCGGAGAGTTATGGTGGCAAATATCTTTCGGGTATTGGTACTATGTGTCACGAGTTCTCTCATTGCCTTGGCTTGCCCGACCTCTACGACACATCGAGCAGTGGTACCGGTCTTTCTACATTTGGTTATTGGGATATTATGGACAGCGGCAGCTACACTGCCGAGGGCTATGTACCCACCGGATACAGCGCCTATGAGCGCGACTTTATGGGGTGGCTCCCCCTTGAGGTGCTGAACGAAAAAGGGCAGTACTCAATGAAGGCTCTCACAAGCGGCGGTCACGGTTATAAGATTGTGAACGATGCCAACAGCAACGAATACTACGTGCTTGAGAACCGCCAGCAAGAGGGCTGGGACACCTATTTGTTTAATGCCGGTATGCTTATTTCGCACGTCGATTACAGTGCAACGGCCTGGAATAACAATACCGTAAATAATACAAAGAGCCACCTGCGCCTTTCGTTGGTGCCTGCCGATAACGAGATTTTAGAGTACGATGGCACAAACGGTTCCGAAGCCAATGCAAGCTACAAAGGCGATATATGGCCGGGTACAAGCGGCAATACCGAGTTTACCGACACATCGGTGCCTGCAGCAACACTCTTTACGGGTGGCACTTTGGGCAAGCCCGTAACAAACATCACTCTTACCGATGGTGTCGTGTCGTTCCTCTTTATGTGGAGTCTTGATGCTCCGGTGGTGCTTCCTGCAACCGATATCACAGACAGCAGCTTCACTGCAAATTGGCAGGCAGTGGAGGATGCCGCAGAATATACCGTGGAACTGCAAAAGGTTGTTGAGCTTGCCGAGGGTGAGGGCGATGCGATAGCCCTGCTTAGCGAAGATTTTGTTGGCTGTACAAAGGCTAATGAGACTATAAGTGATGTAAACGACCACACGGCAACCGAGGGTTGGTCGGGCAGCAAGATATATGGCGAACTGGGCGTTATGCGTGTAGGTTCAAGTTCTTCTGCAGGCACACTTAAGACTCCCAAGCTGAATTACGACGGAACTGTGACGGTTAATTTCTCTATGGCAAACTACAATGCTGCCGACAATGGTTGCGTTCTCACGGTGTCGCTTATAAACAAGAGTGGTGTGGCTGTGGATTCCGAGAGCTTTGCAGCTGCTGCCGATTGGGCCGATATAGAGGTTGAATTTAATGCCACTGGTGATTTCTATATAGAGTTCTCTACTGTAAACAGCACAGGTAAAAAGCGTGTGAATGTAGATGATATTGCAGTTGTTTACAAATCGTCGCAATCGGTAACGCTGATAGAGAGTGTTACAACTACTGCCACATCGCACAACTTTACCGAACTTGAGGGTGATGGCGTGTATCGATACAGGGTATCGGCAAGTGACAGCTACACATCGTCGGAGTTCTCGGTATACGAGTATGTGACGATCTTCCCCACATCCATAGATTCGGTTATTGCCGATGGCGTTGGCGTGTGTGAGGTTTATACCGTTGGCGGTGTGCTTATATATTCCGGCAGCAAGGATAATATTCCGGCGTTGGCTCCCGGTACTTATGTTGTAAAGTGTGGCAGTATCACAATGAAGGTGAGCTTGTAATAAACTATCCACAATACAGAAAGAAGATGACTAAAAAGTGTATTTTTGCGTTACGCTTGCCTTCAAAATCCTCATTTACGCTTAGTAAACTGCGGTTTTTCAGGCTGCGCAAGCCTTAAACTACATCTTTTTATTCATCTCCCTGCAAAAAGAGGCTGCT
>JAFVSR010000046.1 GCA_017503645.1 Bacteroidaceae bacterium
CGTGGCCACGGTGGTCCTTTTTGTGGTAGACCTCGTGGTGGGCTCGGTGGCCGTGCCTCTCGGCGAGGTGTGGAGTGCCCTCTTCGGGGGAGCCACGCAGGGTGCCGAAGGGGAGGTCTATGCCACCATCGTGCGCAACTTCCGCCTCCCCAAGGCCATTATGGCTCTGCTGGCAGGTGCTGCGCTCTCCTCGGTAGGCCTACAAATGCAGACTCTCTTTCGCAACCCTCTGGCCGGCCCCTATGTGTTGGGTGTGAGTTCGGGCGCAAGCCTGGGCGTGGCCCTGATGTTGCTCGGCCTGCCACTGCTCGGCGTTGCCACCTCCAACCCCGTGGTGCAAAACATTGGTGTGGCAGGTGCTGCGTGGCTCGGAGCCGCAGGAGTGATGGTGATTGTGATGGCCGTAACCACCCGCATAAAGAACATTATGACGGTGCTCATACTCGGTATGATGTTCGGCAGTGCCGCCTCGGCCCTCGTGGAGGTGATGCAGTACCTCTCGCCCGAGGGTGCGCTCAAGTCGTATGTGGTGTGGACAATGGGCTCGCTGGGTGGCGTTACGTTGCAACAGTTGAACATCGTTGTGCCCGTGGTGGTGGTCGGCTTGGTGCTCTCGGTGTTGCTCATCAAGCCCCTGAACATACTCCTGCTGGGCGAGAACTATGCCCGCACTATGGGATTAAATATTAAGCACATACGCCTTGGTGTAACACTTACTACGGTGTTGCTCGCAGGTACCATCACGGCCTACTGTGGCCCCATCGGGTTCATTGGCCTGGCGGTGCCCCACGTGGCGAGGATGCTCTTCCGTGAGGCCGACCACAAGGTGCTCGTGCCGGCCACGATGCTCACCGGTGCAGCAATGATGTTGCTGTGTGATGTGGCCTCCACCCTGCCCGCAGGCGACCTCACCCTGCCCATAAACACCGTGTCGGCACTTGTGGGCATACCGATTGTGGTGGTGGTGATTGTGCGCAACCGCAAAACAATGATGTAGAAAACAGCAAGCAAGGGTTACTGAAATATGGAACAGACAATGGAACGTATCAACACGGTGGAGTTGCACCACCTCACACTCGGCTATGGTAGCAGGGTGCTGGTGGCCGAGGCCTCGGTGGGCTTCGGCTGGGGCGAACTCACCGCACTCATCGGGCGCAACGGCACGGGTAAGAGTACGCTGCTTCGCACCATAGCCGCCCTTGCCAAGCCCCAAAGTGGGCGCATAACCATACAGGGCGACGACATCAACTCCCTCTCCCGCAAGGAGGTGGCCGCACGCATAGCCTTCGTGTCGACCGAGGACGTGAGGGTACAAAACCTCCACGTGTGGGATGTGGTGTCGCTCGGTAGGGCCCCCTACACCAACTGGGTGGGAAGGCTCACACCGGAGGACGAAGAGGTCGTGAGGAGGTCGCTGGCACTGGTGGGTATGAGTGGCTTTGAGGAGGCTTCGATGGATAGCCTGAGCGATGGCGAAAGGCAGAGGGTGATGATTGCCAGAGCGTTGGCGCAGGACACCCCCATCATTCTGCTCGACGAGCCCACCGCATTTCTCGACCTGCCCAACAAATATGAGGTCTGCCTGCTGCTGAAGAAGTTGGCCCACAAGGAGGGCAAGTGCATCATCTTCTCCACCCACGACCTCTCCATCGCTATTGAGATTTGCGACACTATTGCGATGATTGAGGGCGGCAAGTTCCACCACGGCACGGCCGAAATGCTCATAGGTAGCGGACAAATGCAGCAACTTTTCGACAGTACCCAGATTGAGTTTGACGCAGAGCGCGGAGGTGTGAGGCTAAAAAAATAAAAAAGTTGGGCGGTTTGTTTGCAAATATCCATTTTATTGTTACCTTTGCACCGCTAAAAAGGTACCCAAAAGAGCAAACTTGCAGGTACTCAATAAAGAGCAACACCACATAGTAGGTGTCGGGGCCCATTCGTCTATCGGTTAGGACGCAAGATTTTCATTCTTGAAAGAGCAGTTCGACTCTGCTATGGGCTGCAAAAAAGAACAAAAAATTTTAAAAAATAATAACAATGGCAAATCACAAGTCTTCAAAAAAACGTATTCGCCAGACCGAGACAAGAAGGTTGGAGAATAAGTACTACCACCGCACCACACGTAATGCGGTGAAGGCTTTGCGTGGTACCACCGACAAGGCTGCAGCCGAGGCTCTTCTGCCCAAGGTAGCTGCTATGTTGGACAAGCTCGCAAAGAAAAACGTAATTCACAAGAACAAAGCAGCTAACTTGAAGAGCGGCTTGCAGGTTCACGTAAACCACTTGTAGTCTTACGTACAAAGAGAAAAGCCTGCGTGGCTACCCTGTGTGGGGCGTAGGCTTTGAATGGTGACCGTAGCTCAGTTGGCAGAGCATTGGATTGTGGTTCCAAGGGTCGTGGGTTCGAGCCCCATCGGTCACCCCAAAAAAAAGGAGTTCAGCGATGAACTCCTTTTTTGTTCGCCCTACCCCAAGGCTCGAACCCACGAAGTGCCCCCTTTCAAGGGGGGCAGGGGGTTGTAAACAAAGAGCCCGCGAGGGTGCATCAGCACCCTCGAGCCCCATCGGTCACCCTAAACGGAGAAAGGAGTTCCGAATGGGACTATCCTTTTTCGGCGGTGAATTTTATTTCACCGCCCATTTTGTTGATATACATTGCATTAGGTTGTTGCGTTGTGAAACGACTTTTTGTGCAAAAACCTCTTGACCCACAATTTTTCTCTTTGCGTGTAGTCTTCTATGTAGTATAAATTAAGTATAATTAAGATATAATATGCTAAATTCTTTGGAGGTCTAAAAAATCGGACATATATTTACATTGCGTAAAAATAATTAACTCACTGCGTAAAATGTAATATCTGTTGATTCTATTCAGAAAGAGAGTAATAAGATAGAATTTTCAAATTTTAGAAATCCGAAAACATGAAATACATAGCCACTGCCCTTTTGGTTTTGATGACTATAACTTTTATTGTATGCGGTATCCTTTTGTGGAAGCGCCGTAAGGAGCCCAATGACCATTCGCGCACTATTCAGGCGTTGTTCTGTTGGGTGTCGGCACTATTTGCCACGACGTTTATCTTCCGTACTTGGGCGGGGACTACTACGGCTGACGGAGCATTCTTGGAGCCGGAGCACACCTTTGTTCCCATTTTCATTCAAATGTGCTTTTTCCTCTATCCTTTGGAGGTGATACAGTCCACAATCAGCCGCAGCAAGATTTATGCACTGCTGTTTTCTCCTTTGTTGTTATTGGTGTTTGTGGGTATGTGTGCCGGGATTGAGTTCACTCCGATATACACCTATTCCGACTTGTGGGCACATATCGGGGAGTTCAATGTGCTGTTCCGACTGTTTTCCCTTGTGGTGATGTTGTTCTATGGCTTTACGCTTCTCCTCGTGCCGTATGATTGGCGCAGGTGCAGTGCAAGCAAGCGTCATATCCGTATTTATGCTACGGGATTCTGTCTGATAGGATGTATGTATTTTGCCTTACAGATAACCCACAACTACTGGTTTACTCTCGGGCATCAGGTGGTGTGGATGGCTTTCTTCGTGCTCATCACTTACTTTGAATTGAGAGAACGCCTGCTTCCTTCGGAGTCTTGGACTATGCCTGAAACCAATGATAGTGTTCCGGTGTCTGAGGAGAAAGGGCTTTGGGATAGAATCATCACGGCACTTGATAACGAAGAGAAATGGCGTGAAGCCAGTTTGAACTTGAATACGCTGTCCGACTACTTGAAATCCAATCGTACCTATGTGGGTGATGCCGTGAAGCAGAATACAGGTTTGACATTCAATGAGTATATCAACCAACGCCGAGTAAACTATATTGTAGAGCAATTGAAGCGTAATCCTGAGACGAGTTTACCGAAGTTGTTTGCTTATGTAGGATACAATCAGCGTACTACAGCGGTCAGGAATTTCCAGAAAATTACAGGTGTCACACCTGCTGAATTCATAGAAAGCATCAAGCAATAAAAGGGTCTGAATTTCGACTAAACGGGCGGTTTGTAGATTTGCACACCGCCTTTGTAGATTTGCACGCAGAATTGTAATTTTGCACGAATCGCATTGTAATAATGCTCTGCCGATAATTTTCCCATATATTCTTTTATACATAACTTTGCACCCAAATCTGTGCCTGCCTTCAACGCCTCTGCAAAAATGCGGGAGTGGTTGAAGCGTGGAGATATAAGTGTGCAATAATATAGCAATAACAATAAAAACATTAACAACAATGAAGACTTTCAGAATGATTGGAATGGCCCTCGTGGCTGTGATGCTCAGCTTTACTATGAGCAGTTGTGACAACGACGATGACGAGGTGAATCCTTACAATGATTATCCGCAGCTGATCGTGGGTAAGTGGTTTAACTTTACACCAGAGGCAAGTATGTACTTTGAATATAATGCAGACAATACTTTTACAAAAGTAGGTTTTGACCAAGCACTCGGTTGGATGAACGGACAAGGTACTTATGTCTTGAATGGCGATAAATTAACTGACGAATATAAGAATGCAGATGGTTCTACCTTTTTGAATGATATAAATGTTGTAGAGATAACTAAAGACAAATTTGTTTTTAAAGGTGGACAAAACCCAGAGATTGCATTTGATGATGATAAAATTCACTACCGCGTAAAAGAGCAATTCGATATCCAAGGCAATTATTCTTACCTCAACTCTGCAGTTCGAGTAGTTCCAGCCGAAGGCAAGACCGCACTTCAGTTGCCTGAAGGTGTTCTCTTCCAGGGTCAGAACTATATCCCAGTAGATGCAATGCATGGTGACCGTATTATCGACGTGATGAAGAAGTTCTTTGCTGATGCTACTTTCGCTGCTGATGGCAAACTTAACCACACAATGGAGGGTGAGGCAAAGGTAAAGAACTACACACTTAATGGTAATAACCTTACATTCGACCTCTACGAAGGTGGTTCATACAAGGTAAATGCTACCTCATTCCCCGACGAGGATGGCGACCGCCTCTTTATCATTATGCCAAAGCAGGCTGCGTGGATTGGTGGCTTTGTAAGCATTATAGAGGAGCAGAACGAGGGTAAGAAGTTCAGCGAGGCACAGATTGCCGAGTTGGAAAAGGAG
>JAFVSR010000047.1 GCA_017503645.1 Bacteroidaceae bacterium
TGCGTTACGCTTGCCTTCAAAATCCTCATTTACGCCCAGTAAACTGCGGTTTTTCAGGCTGCGCAAGCCTTAAACTACATCTTTTTATTCATCTCCCTGAAAAAGAGGCTGCTAAAAAATACTTTTTAGTCAGCCTCTTTTTGCTTGTCACAGGCTCTCTATTCATCGGTCTTCTCTGTTGCCGGTAAGGGCATTTTCGCCGCTTCGGGAATGCTTAGCGGTAGTTTGTCCTTGCTTACAACAATGTCGTAAATCATATACTCGGCCGAATTTCCACCGCTATTAACCAGCCAGAATATGAGCTGCTCGCAACCGTCGATGGGGACAGTGAATTCCATTGGCTCCATCTCCTCGTATAGGGCGATGTTGGCCATTACATTGTGGTCGGCGCCAATCATCAAGTGCTCGGGCTCAGTGCTTTTTACTCCGGCTTTTGGCAAGCAACCCACCTTGAATGTCACACTGTTATACTCCTTATATGTGTTGAAGGCTGCCATTGAGTTTTCTACGGCTTCGCCTCCCGCAGCAAGCATAAGTAATGCGCCGAGTGGGGCGACGGTTGCTCCTATCGATATTCCGCCTATTGCCACTCCCGATGCGACGAAAGAGGCGCCAAGAGCGGCTGCTCCCAGGATGCTGCCGGTTGCGTTCTCGCCCTTATCGCCAAGAACACCGAAGTCGAGCGAGAAGTGTGTGCTTGTTTGGAGCATAAAGCCTTTGTATATGCGCTCACCGTTCATCTCAAAGTATCTCTTTTTGGTACTGCCGTCGAATAGTATTTCGTCCTTGTGGTCGTGCATCGTCGATACATAATGAATGTAGGGGCGCCCCAAGTCGATGAGGTCTGCTTCGTGAGGGAGGTCGGGTGTGGGGTGAACAAACAGGTCGTTCTCCACAGGCTCGCCCCTGTAAGCGACAATGTCTGTGATACCAAAGGCCGCAACGTCCATTCTGCCACAACCTCTGTTGGTGAAGCTCAGTTTTCTACATTTGTTTATGGGCACAACGTGCTGCTTGTTGGGGTAGGTTGCTATCAATGGCGTTGAATATATGAGCTTATCGTCGGCATATACCATAAGCAGGTCGTCGTTCATATTCCAGCTCTTGCCCAAGTAGCCTGTTGTGAAGCTGATATAATCGAACTCGTTTCCGACATCGAATGTAGCGCAAGCCGATGTGTTATCGTCGAGGAACGATGTCGTTTGGTATAGTATTATACCTTCGGAAAACTTATAACCTCCCATTGAGAACGTTAAATGTTCCGATGAATTGTCATAAATTTGTTTGCTTGTGGTACCAATAACCTGATATGGCGGTATGTTCGAAATTAATTTGCACACATCGGGCAACTCTTTCAGGCGTGGAGCGGGTGGCATTAAACCGTTTTGCTTTATATGTGCCGGCACATCTTTCTCCTCGGGGTAAACCATTATCTCAGCTATTCCGGCATGCGAGCCTCCTGTTGCCTGTTCCGAGTGAATTGAAAGATATTCGCACCCGCTGATATCCAGAACCACCTGGCGGGCTATGTCGCCCTCTTTTATTTCAATTTCCTCAATTGTTTTGTCGTCTGTTTTCACTGTTATCCAGCCTGTGCCTGCTCCTTTTATAAGGTCGTCGGTGCAGCCCGCAATGAATGATAGTTTTGAAAACTGCTTGCGAAGGTGGAAGTAGGCTGCTCCGTCGTACTTGCCGATAAGTGCCATTTCCATATCTCCAATAAGGCCGTAATTGAATTTTCTTCCATTGAGCCTTATGGTGTCGTCAGACTCCTCGGTAATAGCACTCATAAAGTTACTCAAATAATATGGCTTCATATCTTTTACAAGCTCAATGGGCTTTGTGATAGGCTCGGGAACAGAGCGCACATTGACAGGCGTTTCTCCTTTTTTCCATAGAAGAATGGTGGAAAAAACGACATCTATATACCCATCGGCTACGGCAAATGTAAGCTCTTTAACCCCCGACACGTTGAGGCTGTATGCGCGTGGCGGCACATAGCCCACAACTATTTCGTCGAGTATCTTTTTACCATCGGCATTCACTGTGACAATGCCTCTCTCTTTGGAACGGCAATTGCTATGCCCCATTGTAAAAGTAAGAGTCTCGTAGTCGCCCTCAATATCGAATGTAACATACTCGTCATTTTCGATGAGCCTGATGCCGCCAAAACCAATCTCGTTGGTAACCAAGTCCATTTTTGTTGTGCGCCTTCCATTGTATTTATATATTTTGGCACCTTCCGATATCTTTTTGGGCACATATTTATTTACAAGAAATGTGTATTTTTCGTGTAGCTCGGTCGGTTGCTTAGGCTCTTTCTTTTTGCTTTTGCTGCTGCCTCCGCAAGTCGCGTATGATATCATCATCACCACCATAAATATAATACTATACAGGATAAGAGGATGCCACCCCAATAGTATGCCGCTTCTGTTGTTTGCCATAAATCCTTGTTTTTGTAAATGTTTCTTAATTGTTGCAATATTATCAATAAAAATGTTAATATCCAAATTAATCAATGCTAATTAAATGATAGACAATCAACGCGGTGAGTGCGCATTGCCGGGCGATGTTATTTTATCGCTCTGTTTTTTTTTGCGTGCTGTTCTCTTTTTTGTATCTTCGCAGAAATATTAACCTATATTATATGAAAAACCTGTTTTCTTGTGCATTCGCACTTATATTATTGGCCTCTTGCAGTGTTACCGGAAAGGTATATTATGCGAAGGATTTCGGAGTTGTGCCAAACACCGGTGCCGATATGACAAAAGAGGTGGCAACTGCCATTGCCACCATAAAGGCCGAGCATGGCGGCAAGCCTGCACGTTTGGTGTTCGAAGCGGGTGAATACGATTTCTACCCCGATAGTGCCAATGTGCGTGAGTACTATATATCTAATCACGACCAGGACAACCCCAAGTTAGTGGCTGTGGTTCTCGAGGGCGTGAAGAACCTCACTTTGCAGGGCGATGGCGTGGCGGAGTTTCTTATGAACGGCCGTATGCTGCCCATTGCTATGGTAGATTGCGAAAATTGTAAATTGTCATCTGTGGTGCTGGATACCCGTGTGCCGCAAATTACACAGGTAGAGGTATTGAAGAATGAAAACGGCTACATAACCTACCGTGTGGCTCCCTGGGCCAACTATAAAATTGTGGATGGCCGCTTTGTTGTATACGGCAGCAATTGGGAACTTACCCCCGGTGCCGGCATTGCGTTCGAGGGCGAAACCGGTCGTTTGGTCTATCGCACAAGCGACATTGGTGTGGGCGTGTATAATGTAGAGGAGGTTGAGCAGGGTGTGATACGCGCGCCGTGGAACGATGCACGCCTTCTCCCCGGTACACGCGTGGCTATGCGTTCATACTATCGCCCCACACCGGGAATCTTCGTCTCCAAGTGCAAGGATACCGGCTTCGAAAATGTTTGGGTACATTATGCCGAGGGTATGGGCCTTTTGGTGCAAAACAGCGAGAACCTTCACCTTGATTGCTTCAATGTGGCTCCCCGCGAGGGCGGCGACCGCTATTTCTCCACCCAGGCCGATGCAACGCACTTTTCGGGTTGCAAGGGGCTGATAGATTCTCATAGCGGCATTTATAGCGGTATGATGGACGACGCTATCAACGTGCACGGAACCTATCTGCGTGTCACGCAACGTCTTGCCGATAATGTGATTGTGGGCCGCTATATGCACCCGCAGGCATACGGTTTCTATTGGGGCGGCAAGGGCGATGCGGTGCAGTTTGTTCGTTCATCCACTATGGAGGTGTGTGAGCCCAACGTGGTGGAAAGCATAGAACCCTATGATAAAAAGGATATTTCAGGTGCCAAGGAGTTCAAGATTACCCTGCGCGACAAGGTGGCCGATGATATTGCTTGTGGCGATTATGGCATTGAAAATCTCGAATGGACTCCCCGTGTCACATTCCGCGGTAATACCATACGCAACAACCGTGCACGTGGTGCGCTCTTCAGCACCCCCAAAGATGTGCTTGTGGAGGATAACCTCTTCGACCACACATCGGGTACGGCCATTTTGCTTTGCGGCGACTGTAACGGATGGTTCGAAACAGGTGCCTGCCGCAATGTGGTAATACGCAAGAACCGTTTTGTGAACGCTCTCACCAATATGTTCCAGTTTACCGATGGCGTTATCTCCATTTACCCCGAAATACCAAATCTGCAGGCTCAGAAAAAGTATTTCCACGGTGGCAATGGCACAGGCGTTGTCATAGAGGATAACTTCTTCGAAACCTTTGACGCCCCCATTGTATATGCAAAATCGCTCGACGGCCTGCTGTTCCGTGGCAACAAGATTATACAGAACAGCGACTATGAGCCCTTCCACTGGAACCGTCACCGTTTCCTGCTCGACAGGGTGGTGAATGTAACCATAGAGGATAACGAATTTTCAACAGGCTTCGATGCCGAAAAGGATATAAAACATCGCTACTGAAAAGATGTTCCACCGCTTTAAGAAGGATATATCTTCAGTTTCACTGCCAACGAGTTTCAATAACCCGTTTCACTACAGCCCACACACGCTCTGTGTGTGGGCTGCCGATGAATTACGTCTGCTGCTGCAGAGCGATCCCCCTCTGGCAGCCGATGCCGCCACAGGCAAAATGTTGGGTGTGCTTGTTGTGCGCAATGTCGCGGGCGAGGTGGGCTACCTTGCAGGCTTTTCGGGCCTTTTGTGTGGCAGTAACAGGCAGGCGGGGTTTGTACCTCCTGTGTTCGATTTCCTTGCCCCCGATGGCTGTTTCAAGCGTGAGGAGGCTGCCATAACGGCAATAAATCATAAGATAGCGGAAATAGAGCGCAGCGATGAGTATCATTCCGCCGTTGAGGCTGTGGCACATTCCGAGTGTTATGCTCACGAAACCATTGCTGCGCGTAAGCAGCAGTATGCCGCCAATAAAAAGGCCCGCGATGAAAAACGGGCATCGGGCACAGCAACGGCGGCCGAGCTCGAAGCCCTTATACACCAGAGCCGGTTCGAAAAGGCTGAACTCAAGAGGCTTACCCGTGCCTGCAATGAACAGGTGGAAAGTGCCCGCGCTCTTCTTCTCCCCTTTACCCAAAGAATTGCTGCCCTTGCCGCAGAACGCAAGCAGCGCTCGGCTGCCTTGCAGGAGTGGCTTTTTACACAATTCAAGGTGCTTAACGGGCGTGGTGAAAAAGCAAGCCTTCTGCAAATATTTGCCACATACACAAGCGCGTTGCCACCCGCCGGGGCAGGGGAGTGCGCCGCTCCTAAAATGTTGCATTATGCCTACGAGAATAATATGCAACCCCTTGCTATGGCTGAATTCTGGGTGGGTGCATCACCCACAGGCGAGGTACGCCGCGACGGCTTCTTCTATCCATCGTGCAAAAGCAAATGTTACCCCATACTATCGTATATGCTGCAAGGTATAGATGTAGAGGAGTCGGCTCTTGAACGTGGCGGTGACAATCTGTCGGCAATAAAGGTGGTGTATGAAGATGATTCGCTCATTGTGGTGGATAAGCCTCACGGCGTGCTCAGCGTGCCGGGCATTGTGGGTGGCAGCAGCGTACAGGATTGGCTGCGCTCCACATACAAGAGCAACGATATATTTGTGGTTCACAGGCTCGATATGGCCACATCGGGCCTGCTTGTGGCAGCCCGTTCTATGGATGTGTTCAAAGCTATGCAGGGGCTTTTTGCATCGCGCGAGGTGGAAAAGCGTTATGTCGCTCTGCTCAATGGTGTTCCGCAACAGTGCGAGGGTGAAATAACCCTGCCGCTAATGCCCGATTATGACCACCGCCCTTGTCAAAAAGTATCATTCGAAGAGGGTAAGCCTGCAAAAACCATTTTCAAGCTGTTGCGCAATGTGCAATGCGGCAGCAGTGAATGTGCGCTAATGTCGTTGCAACCCGTTACGGGGCGCACGCACCAGTTGCGCGTGCATTGTGCGCATCACCTGGGGCTCAATGTGCCCATAGTGGGCGACGCTTTCTATGGCGCGACTGCCGAACGGCTTATGCTGCACGCATCCTATGTGGCATTCAGGCATCCTGTTAGTGGCCGACGTGTGGAGTTTTCGTCGCTTGCGCCTTTTCAGTAATTTGCAAAAATAAGAAATTCCCCCTTGCACTCAATGGTTACGCTGTCGGCAACAGCCTCGTTAAGTGTGCCCTGCCACCAGTTCGTGAAGTCGTATAAGGGGTAGCGCAGCCCTTGTGATGAAAAGCCGCTTGCAGTGAAATTTATGATGGAAATCTGCTCTCCTTTCCTTGTGGGCTGCGTAAATGAATCCTTGCAGGGGATGAATGTACCGTAATTGGTGAATGATTGCACGCAGGCACCGGCACGCATATATTCAATGAGCAGGCTTATGTTGCCCAATGTGTGGTCCTCGCGTTTGCCCGTGGCTGCCACTATGGCTATCCTTTTGTAGCCGTGCTGCAGCAACCAACCGACTGCTTTTGTTTGGTCGTTGGTCTCCTGTTCATCTATGCAGTGCAGTATGTGGGAGTATTTTTCGCGGTTGGCAGCGTTCAACGAATCGCCATCGCCTATTATTATGTCGGGTGTATTGCCGCGGGCAATATATTCATTGGCACCACCGTCGCAACAGGCTACAAAGGGGGCGCTCTCTATTATTTGCAATGGTACGGCTGCAGTGGGGTATTCGCCGTTTGCTATTATCACAGCATCGAATTCTCTCATTTTTGCATCAATTTTCTCCATTTGAAGTAGCCAAAGATAGAAATTATTGCGTAAACGGCATAGAGAACAGCGGTGAAATAGAGTCCTTTATATATGTAAAGCCAGGCGCTCACGGCATCTACCACTAACCACACCCACCACTGCTCGATGTATTTGCGTGCCAGCATCCACATACCCACAATGCTCAGTGCCGTGGTAAATGAGTCCCACCAGGGCACGGTGCTGTCGGTGTAGTTAACAAGTATATATGTTATAGCACACTGTGCAGCAATGTATGTGAGGGCGAGCTTGCCCCACACCCTTTTGGGGGTGTGGGTAATTGCAAGCTCTTTTTCCTCTTTCTTTTTGGAACCGAATAGGTGGAACCCATATCGCCACGCAGCCCATCCATAGAGCGCTATGAGCAGGTAGTAGATGTTTATTCCAAAATCGGCATAGAGCCCCGCGTTGTAATACACATACAGGTATATTGCAGGCATTATGATGCTTGCCACCCACAAATATATGCTTGCGCGGTACTCCAACCACAGGTATATTATGCCCACAAGGGTTCCTATAATCTCTATTGCTTGTTCCATATAGCCTTTATAGTCTTATTGAAATTGTTCCAAGTGCGTTTATGCCTGCCTGTGCAGCGTATCCGGCATAGTTGTAGCGTATCTTCTCGCCATTGTCGGTGTAGAAACCGCTGCCGGCATAGCCGTTGTTCTCATATTCGTGGTCGAACAGGTTATATATAGTCACACCCACCGTCACGCCTTTTGTGCGGGGCATATCAAAGCTATATGCAAGGCGCAAGTTGCTCACAAAATAGGCATCGAGTATGTGGTCGCTCTGTTTGGAGTTGCTCATATACTGCTTGCTCACATACTGCGACTGCAACGATGCTTCAAACCCCTTGTAGGCATAGCCTATGGTGTTGTTCACAATAATGTCGGGCGAAAAGGCTATGGGAGTGTCGCCGTGCTTTATAACCCAACGCTCGCCGCCTACCCACTCATCCTCGTATAGCGTTTCGGTGAAATCCTTCACTCGGTTGCGGCTCAGTGTGGCATTGGCTTCCCACAGCAGGCCGCAAGGGAGTTTTGCACCCGCCATAAGTTCTATGCCGGTGCGGTAGCTGCGCGGTACGTTTGCAGCAAGCGGCTCGCCTATCTCGTTTAGCTCACCGGTGAGCACAAGCTGGTCTTTGTAGTCCATATAATAGAGGTTAACGCCCGCGTGGAAATATTCGCCTGTGTAGCTGTAACCAAGTTCGTAATCTATCAGGCGTTCTTCTTTGGGGTGCTCGTTCAGTTTGCCATCGGTGTAGTTGTTGCGGGTGGGCTCCTTGTGTGCCACACTCACCGAACCGAAAAGGCGGTTCTCTCTGTTTATCTGCCACGAAAGGCCTGCTTTGGGGTTTACGAAATTGAATGTTTCGTCTATGGCAAGCCGTTGCAGCGCGCCTGTGGCATCGTTCCACTTGTCGTTGCAGCCTGTTATGTCGTATGCAATGTGGCGGTACTGCACGTCGGCATACGCATTCAGGTGCTCCGTGATGCCGAAATCTCCTTTTACGTAGATGTTGCCATCGCTTTTGCGCCCTTGGTTGCGGTAATATTCGTGGTTGGGCACTACGTTGCCAATATAATTTTTCACCCACAACACCTGCCCGAAGTGGTCGCCCACATAGCGGTTGAGCGCACCGCCCACAGTGGCATTTACACGATTGGCATTGTATGTGACCGCAAACACGGCACCACCAAAGTGGTTGTCCATCGCCTTTTTGCGCACAAGGTCGCTCTTTTTTATTGTTTCGCCGTTCAGTTCGTATGGCATTAGGGCATACTCCTTGAGCGTGCGGTTGCTCTTGTACTCCTGGTAATAGCCGTCGCCCTTGGTGTAATGCAGGCCGATGTTGGCATTCCACTCGTTGCTGAAGCGGTGGTCTATGAGCAGTTGGTAGTTTGTTTGAGTGTAGTTGTCGGTCTGGTCGTCGTAGTAGTGCGCCTTGCCGTTTTCATCGGTGAACATATAACCGCAGCTGTTGTAGCGGCGGCCATAGAGCGCCATCTCCTCCTTCGATGCATAGTTCCAAGCGTGATAGGTCTGTTCCTCACCAGCAAATGTTATAAGTTTAACGGCTGTGTTGTCGGTGAAATAGCTGCCTTGCAGGTAGTACGACTGCAGGCCGGTTTCGGCACGGTCGATGTAACCGTTGCTGCCAATGTCCGACAGGCGCAGGTCTATGGCCCAGCGGTCGGCAATGAGCCCGCTACCCACCTTAAGTGTGGCTTTGTGTGTGCCAAACGAGCCTGCCGAGCCGCTGAATTCTGCATATGGCGTGTTGCCCGCCTCGCTTATCTGCATATTTATGCTTGCACCGAACGCGCCTGCACCGTTGGTAGATGTTCCCACACCGCGTTGTATCTGCACATCCTTTACCGATGAAGCAAGGTCGGGCATATTCACCCAGAATACATTGTGGCTTTCGGCATCGTTTATGGGTATTCCGTTGGCTGTTACATTTATGCGTGTGCCATCGGTGCCACGCACGCGCAGGGTGGTGTAGCCTATGCCGGCTCCTGCATCGCTTGTTGTCAGGGCGCTTGGCGTGCTGCTTATGAGGTATGGGAAATCCACGCCTGTGTTGCTCTTTTTAAGCACCTCCCTGCCTATGTTGGTATAGGCAACAGGGGTGGTCTCCGTGGCACGCCCCGCCAATATTTCCACTTCCTGCAGGTTCTTGTTCTGCAAGCTATCCTTCTGCGCAGCCCCATTGTGTGCATAGGCTGCGCTTGCCGCACATAATATGCAGCAGAGCAATGTTCTCTTTTTCATTGCAATTCCAAATTTTAGTGGAGTCGGGGAAAATAAAAAATCCTCCAAACTCCGTTGTTAAACAGAAAATGGGGATTTTCCTGCGTGTGCCGAATGTGTGCACGTCATTCGGCTCTCTCCCTACGCCGGCATTACCCGGATCAGGTTCTTGGGTATGATCTCAGCCCGTATATTAAGGCACCCCGTTATTGAAATCTGCTGCGAAAGTAATACAAACTTTTTTATCACGCAAACAACGGCTGATTAAAAATTTTTAGCAGCCTTGTTTTTGCAAGAAGATGAATAAAAAGATGTAGTTTAAGGCTTGCGCAGCCTGAAAAACCGCAGTTTACTGAGCGTAAATGAGGATTTTGAAGGCAAGCGTAACGCAAAAATACATCTTTTTAGTCATCTTCTTATGTTATTTGAAAATGTTAGTAATCTTGTCCAGGAGGCTCTCCTCGTAGGGTTTTATCTCCTCGGCGTTGTTGGTGTCTATGTCGGCATTGAAGAAATTTTCAAGGCGTGTGTCCCAAGCATCGGCATTCATCGAGTCTTTATCGTTTATGAATTGCAGCAGCAGGCGCGCATTCTTGTGTATGTGTGCGTTGGGTGCCTCCTCAATGGCCTCTTTGTCCTTGCCTGCCTTGTCGAGGCTGTCGATGAGCTCTATTATCTTTTTGTGGCGGTAGGCGGGTGCAATGGAGTAGTTCTTCTTGTTATCCACGGGAATGAAGATTCCGCGGTTAATCATAGATTTTATGAATATCTCCGAAATGTGCGGCGGTATGTCGTATGCACTGTTCAGTACCCCCGATATATATTCAATGTCGAAAACCTCCTTGCCTGTGAGCGAGCATAGCTGCTCGGCCTTGTCGAGCGTGATGAGGCACAGGAATTTGCGGTAGTTGTTGCTTATGCCTGCAAATTTATTCTCCCTCACCAGTTTATCGGCCCTTTGCAACAGGTAGTTCCAACGGCTGCCTGCCATACAGATAGTCCACGAATAGTAGATGAGCAGCAGGAATATGATGAGGCTCGCAAGGTCGCCGTAAATGTTGCGGTAGTTGTTGAACATTGAAATAATGGTGTAGCTGAAATATTGCATCAGCGCAAAAACCATACCGCACACAACCGATGCTATGGCTGCATACTTTATATCCACCTTGGCGCGCGGTATCAGTTTGTATGCGCCAAAAAGGCATACAACATAGGCCGAAACGGTGAATATGAAAACATTCAGTTCGTGTATTATGGTGCCCTTAAGATACGACGACATTGTCCACCAGATGGCCAGCAGAATTATTGCCACAAAGGGAATGAGCAGCACAATGGCAAAAATGCTGAGCAACTGGGTGAAATCGCGCCCGGGTAGGTTCCACAAGGTGTTGAAGGTGGCATCTATCGTTTTGAAAATAGAGAAAACCGAGTAGAGCAGCAGCACCAGGCCGATACCTGCCCCGAGCCAGAAACTCACCTGCGTGTTGTTCAAGTAACTGTCGGCAAACCCCAGCAACTTTTCCGAAATCATATCCTGCCCGTGGAAAAAGAACTGCACCTGCTCCTTGAACATCTCGCCATATCCCAAAATGTTTGCAATGGCCACCATAAGCGCCATTACAGGTACAATGGCAAACAGTGTGTGGTAAGTGAGAGCCGCCGATGCCTGTTGCAGGCTGCCAAAACTGGTGCATAGCTTTACAATGGCCCACAAACCGCGGTTGTTGTCTATCTCCTTGTCGTTGTCCAGTGCCACAAGCTTTGCGGCAATCTTTTTTATGTAGTTTATCATATCTCTTTTTCGTGGTTTACTGCAAAAGTAGTAATTAAAACCTTATTTTATTAAATAATACTTTGGTTAATTTTATAAATCTTTCTCTTTTCTGCCAAAATGTCACATTTGGGTGTCACGAAAGGAAAAGTTTGCTATCTTTGCAGCCGTGCAACTTTTTTGGCACACTTTTTGTTTAATAATCAATGTGTCATTACGGCACGGCAAAAAAGAATAATTAACAAACAAAATAAAAAAGAAGATTATGAACATTAAACCATTAGCAGACAGAGTACTTATACTGCCTATGGCAGCAGAGGAGAAAACCATTGGCGGCATCATTATCCCCGATACAGCAAAGGAGAAACCTTTGCAGGGCAAGGTGGTAGCCGTTGGTAACGGTACAAAAGACGAGGAGATGGTAATTGCCGTGGGCGACCAGGTTCTTTATGGAAAATATTCGGGTACAGAGCTCGAGTACGAGGGTGAGAAATATTTGATTATGCGTCAGAGCGACGTATTGGCTATTTTAAGATAATTAAAAACTTTTTTCAATTATGGCAAAAGAGATTCTTTTTAATATGGAGGCTCGCGACCAGCTTAAAAAAGGTGTCGATGAGCTCGCAAATGCAGTGAAGGTAACATTGGGCCCCAAAGGTCGCAATGTCATTATAGAGAAGAAGTTCGGTGCTCCCCACATTACAAAAGATGGTGTGTCGGTAGCCAAGGAGATTGAGCTTGCCGATGCTTATATGAACACAGGTGCACAGCTTGTAAAATCGGTTGCATCAAAAACCAACGACGATGCCGGTGACGGTACCACCACAGCAACCCTTCTTGCACAAGCTATTATCACAGAGGGCTTGCGCAACGTTACTGCCGGTGCCAATCCTATGGACCTGAAACGCGGTATCGACAAGGCCGTGACAAAGGTGGTGGAGTCTATCAAGGCACAGAGCGAGACCGTTGGCGACAACTACGACAAGATTGAGCAGGTGGCTACAATTTCGGCCAACAACGATGGCGAAATCGGTAAACTCATTGCCGATGCTATGCGCAAGGTTACAAAAGACGGCGTTATCACAATAGAAGAGGCAAAGAGCCGCGACACCACAATAGGTGTGGTAGAGGGTATGCAGTTCGACCGTGGTTATCTATCGCCCTACTTTATGACCGACACCGAGAAGATGGAGTGTAATATGGATAACCCCTACATTCTCATTTACGACAAAAAGATAACCAACCTCAAGGATATGCTTCCCATATTGGAGGCTGCCGTGCAGACAGGTCGTCCTCTGCTCATCATTGCCGAGGATGTGGAGAGCGAGGCTCTTACAACACTTGTTGTAAACCGTTTGCGTTCACAGCTCAAGATTTGTGCCGTTAAGGCTCCCGGTTTTGGCGACCGTCGCAAAGATATGCTCGAGGATATCGCAACCCTCACAGGCGCCATCGTGATAAGCGAGGAGAAGGGCATCAAGCTCGAGCAGGCTACATTGGAGATGCTCGGTACCTGTGGCCGCATCACAGTGAGCAAGGAGAATACCACCATTGTAGATGGTAACGGCGACAAGGAGCTCATTGCAGCCCGCGTAGGCCAGATTAAATCTCAGATAGCAACAACAAAGAGCGACTACGACAAGGAGAAACTTCAGGAGCGTCTTGCCAAACTTGCAGGCGGCGTGGCTGTTCTCTATGTGGGTGCTGCTTCGGAGGTTGAGATGAAGGAGAAGAAAGACCGCGTTGACGATGCTTTGTGTGCAACACGCGCTGCCATCGAAGAGGGTATAGTTCCCGGCGGTGGTGTGGCTTATATCCGCTCTATCGACTGCCTCGAGGGTATGGAGGCTGCAAATGCCGATGAAAAGACCGGTATCAACATCATCAAGCGTGCCATTGAGGAGCCTTTGCGCCAGATTGTGGCAAACGCCGGCAAAGAGGGTGCCGTTATCGTGCAGAAAGTGCGTGAGGGTAAGGCCGATTATGGTTACAACGCCCGTGCCGATGTATATGAGAACCTCTTCGCAGCCGGTGTGGTTGATCCCGCCAAGGTAACACGCGTGGCTTTGGAGAACGCTGCATCTATCGCAGGCATGTTCCTCACTACAGAGTGTGTTATTGTTGAAAAGAAAGAGGATAAACCCGAACTGCCTATGGGCGCTCCCGGAATGGGTGGAATGGGTGGTATGATGTAATCCCCAATATAGAACGATAAAATGCGGCTGTGCATGTGCACAGCCGCGTTTTTTTGTTTGTGAATAATATTTTTGATATTTTTGAATAAATAATCCTATGAAGAAGGAAAATGGCAAGCAATCCCGATTTAGTACAATACATTGCCGACCAGATGAATCGGGCCGGCGAAATCACATCCAAGAAAATGTTTGGTGAGTATGGACTCTATTGCAACGGAAAGTTCTTTGCGATGGTGTGTGATGACCGCTTGCTTTTCAAACCCACAGAAGGTGGTCGGGCTCTATTGGGTACTCCTGTTCTCCAA
>JAFVSR010000048.1 GCA_017503645.1 Bacteroidaceae bacterium
ATAGGCAATGATTGCAAAAATCAATTGTCTTCCTTAACGTGTGTAAAGTTATAAAATATATTGATTTTTCTTTGGATTTTAACACAGTATCTTTTCAGTTATGAAAAGAAAGGATAAAAAGAATTAAACAAAGAATAGCCGATAAATAGCATCGAAAACTTTATAGCAAGACAATATCATCCATAGAATACTACACCGGTATAACAGGCGCAACATAATTTATTAGGGCGCACACAAAACCTCCTCAGTCTTGCGAAGAGCGCAAGCCAGCTCCTCCTAATGAGGAGCAGTTTAACGCCCCTACAGCAAACGACCACCCGATGAAAGAACGTATAAGAATTGTCTTAAACAAAGAAAGGCTCACAAGCCACCGACAAGATAAAAACATACCCGCCACATTAACAAAAACATATACCATACAAAAATCTATCCGCAGGCCGGGGGCCTGCGGATAGATTTTTGTAAGACAATCACGGCATCACTTACCCACCGAAACCGAGTCGGCAGCAAAGCGCTCACGAGTTTTCTTCACGAAATCGATATGACGCTGCGCCTCGGCAGCCATCTCGCGGTGCTCGGTAATAGCCCTCAACACACGCGACAGCTCCATAACCTTAGTCACGGCCACTGCATCCTCGCGGCGCAAGGTATATGAATAAGTGCCATCGCCACCGGTGAGCTCCACGGTGATAGGTTGCGTGGCAGCCGCCACAAAATCCATTATGCCACCATCCTCGCCATAGATAAAGTCGAGGCGCTCGTTGTTTACGCCCAAATTGCGGTATATGTGCGAACTGAATGGCTTGTCGCACGAAGCATAGCTATCGCCGGCCGACACCTTCACGGCGCGGTGCGATATTCTCTTGCCACGATACACCGATGTCACATAGGCCCTACCACTCTCGGTAGTGCGTGCACGCAGCAGTGAATTGAACACATTGAGCCTGCCTGCCTGTGAAGAACACACATAAGAGCCCTCGTCTTGGTAGCGGTTGTCCTTCTCATACTCAAAGTCTGCAAGCATACTGTCGCGGCGTGCAGCAAGGGTATCAAGAACGGCTTTGCAGTGGTCCAGATTGCGCTGCTGCTCGGCAAGCTCCACATCGCGCATAAGATTAAGCGCCCCACGGCGTGCCTCAAAGGCTGTTGGATAAGTACCGCGTATACTTTCTATCAATAATTTGGAACTCCGGTAATCGCCTGCTGCATACGCCTCACCGGCCTGCTGCAACAACTTGCCTGCCTTGCTATCGACCGACTCTCCACACGATGCAAACAGCATAGCTGCCACTGCACCCATTAGAAATATTCGTTTCATCCTTGTTTTATACCTTATTATATTATACAAAATTACAAGCGCCCAAGCACTCCATTGCAAATGTACTATTTTATCAATCACACCACAATAGTTGAGCCCATAAAACTCTTATTCGCTTTTTTTACCACACTCAGTTTCATAAATACGGTAAAAAAAGTTATCTTCGCACACAGAAACCAAAAAGAACACCTATGTACAAGCCAACCAAAGAAGAACTATGCAAGCTGCTCGACACCACAATTTTCAGAAAGATTTCTGAAACTGCCGATGAACTTGGCGTGGAATGCTATGTGGTTGGCGGCTATGTGCGCGACATATTCCTGGAACACCCATCTACCGACATCGATGTGGTTGTAGTGGGCAAGGGCATTGAAATGGCACGTGCCTTCAGCAAAAAGCTGGGCAAGGGCGCGCACCTGTCTGTGTTTGCCAATTTTGGCACCGCGCAGGTAAAATACAAAGGGAACGAGATAGAGTTTGTGGGTGCACGTCGCGAGTCGTACAGCCACGATTCGCGCAACCCCATAGTGGAGGACGGCACACTGGAGGACGACCAGAATCGCCGCGATTTCACCATAAACGCAATGGCGATATGCCTCAACAATGCCCGCTTCGGCGAGTTGGTCGATCCTTTCGACGGAATGCTCGACCTTGAGGAGCGCATAATACGCACCCCGCTGGAACCCGGGATAACATTCAGCGACGACCCCCTGCGTATGCTGCGCTGCATACGCTTTGCCACCCAGCTCAATTTTTACATAGAAGATGAAACCTTTGATGCGCTGTGCGACAACCGCGAACGCATATCCATAATATCGCGCGAGAGAATAAACGAGGAGCTCAATAAAATACTCCTCTCACCCATCCCCTCAAAGGGATTCATAGAGCTCGACCGTTGCGGTCTGCTGGAGCTCATCTTCCCGCAACTCACCGCTATGCAAGGTGTGGAAACACGCAACGGGTATGGACACAAGGAGATGTTCTACCACACACTCGAGGTGCTCGACAATGTGGCAAAGGTGAGCGACAACCTGTGGTTGCGTTGGGCCGCTCTGCTGCACGACATAGGCAAACCCAAAACCAAACGGTGGGACCCCGTGCAGAAATGGACCTTCCATAACCACAATTTCGTGGGCGAGAAGATGACTGCACACATTTTCAAGGAGTTCAAAATGCCGCAGAACGAAAAGATGCGTTATGTGGCCAAACTGGTGGGCCTGCATATGCGCCCCATTGCCATTGCCGACGATGTGGTGACCGACTCGGCAGTGCGCCGCCTGCTCTTCGATGCCGGCGACGACATAGACGACCTTATGATGCTGTGCGAAGCCGACATAACATCCAAGAACGAGCAGCGCAAAAAGCAGTTCCTCAACAACTTCAAGATAGTGAGGCAAAAGCTCAAGGACATAGAGGAGAAAGACCGCATACGTAACTTCCAGCCCCCCGTGGATGGCAGTGAGATTATGCAGATGTTTGCCCTGCCACCCTGCGACACTGTAGGCCGCCTCAAGAGCAGCGTGAAAGATGCCATCCTCGACGGCATAATACCCAACGAGCACGATGCCGCCCGCGCCTATGTGATAGAGCAGGCAGCCAAGCTCGGCATAACCCTGCACAAGGAGTAAACCACATATTTCTGCAACCTACTTGCAAAAAAAAGTTGCTATTTTCGCAACGGTTTACAATGGAGCACGCCGCCCCGTTGCAGGCCCGCAACCATTCCCACAACCTATGTTTATGAAAAAGACCATTATCACCGTTGCCGCAATAGCAGCCACAATAGTGCAGGCTGTGGCACAGAACATATCATACGGGCAGTATATGGAGCAGGTACTCACAAACAATATCGCTCTCACAGCCCAAAGACTCAACATAGATATTGCCGCCGCAAGAACAAAAGCATCGAAGGTATATAACGACCCCACGCTTGCCATCACATACAGCAACAGCGAGGACCGGGAGAAAGAGCTGGGCTATGCAATAGAGGGCGAGTTGAGCCGCACATTCACATTCGGCGTGCGCAAAGGCGGTATAAGAGTGGCCCAAAGCGAGCAGACCGAAACCGCAGCCCTATTGGAAGAGTACCTGCGTAACTTCCGCGCCGATGCCACAATAGCCTATCTTGCACACATAAAAGCCAATATGAAGCTTGCCATAAAGGCAGAAAACGAAAACAACCTGCAACGCGTGGCCCATAACGACAGCATACGCTACACCCGTGGCGACATAGCAAAGAGCGACTGGCTTGAGAGCCGCCTGGCAGCCGTGCTGGCCCATAACAACCGCCTGGCAGCCGAGGCCGAAGTAAAGAGCAGCGCCATAGAACTTGGGTACTATATGGGCAACTTGCAGAATGCCGAGAACATCAAGGGCAGCGGCACGCTGGAGATAAACGAGCCCACAGCACCAATGGACAACTACATAGAACGGGCCATTGCAAACCGTGCCGACCTGCAAGCCGCCCTGTGCCGCGTGGATGTGGCCGAGGCCACCCGCAAGTTCAACGCAGCACAGCGTCGCACCGACCTCAACGTGAAGATAGCCGCGGAGTACAACCGTAGCGCACGCATCGACGGCGAGCGCGAACCATCGGTAACGGTGGTGAAGGCCGGCGTAGCCATACCGCTAAAATTCTCGAACCTTAACAAAGGAGCACGCACCACCGACAAACTGCTTGTGCAACAGGCACAACAGGAAGCCGAGGATGCCCGCCTGTTTGTGCACAGCCAGGTGATGCAGGCCTACAACGAATACCTCTATGCCACAATGCAAACCACAGCATTCACCCCGCAAATGGTGCAGGAGATAAACAACACCGTGAACAGCAAGCGCAGGGCATACGAAGCAGGCGACATACCATTCCTCGACTACATATCGGCCGAACAGCGCAAGAACGAAATGAACGATGCCTATGTGGATGCCCTCTTTAACAAAGCCCTCAAATGGGTGGAGCTGCAGAGAGCCACAGGATGTGGTATGGAATTTTCCACACAGCCCATAGCAGAGTAATTGGTGCTTGCAAGAAATTTACAAGATTGTGGGAACTGCACCCTGCGCACGTGTCATACCGAACGTATGTGAGGTATCTTGTATTCCAAAGCCTGTGGTGATATAAAGTTTCTTCCTTTCAATCCCTCGGTAGCCCACAAGTTGTTTGGGAATATTGTGGCATAAGTGCCTTAAGGTACGCACCCTGCGGGTGCTATCCCTCCCATCGCTTCGCTTTGGGCCCCTCCCGTTCACGCGGCCACGGGCGACCACGCCTTACTGCACTTACGCCACAATAATTCCCTTTGTTGGTATGTGTTTAATGTTTCACTTATGGTGTTGGTTCTCTTTTTAGAATTACTCCTGCTTGTATTTGCGCAATGACGAGCAACGGTAATTCCACACTCGCGTATCTATTAAGTGATACGCGCGAAATAATGCACCATTGCAATTTCAACGCAGGGTGGCCTTTGAATGCGGAAATAGCGCGAGGATGTCTGAGTGTAGTTGAAAAACGAATAGCATAGCATCACTTGTAAACAGTTATGCTATGCCGTTTTTCAACAAGCGAGTTTCGCAGCGCCCGCAGGCAAAGGCCGTAACACTGCGTGGCGAAGTTGGCGCACCAAGCGAGAACTAACAGCTTGCTGTTACCGCAGCGACTGCGACAACGAATAATTGCACCAGGTGCAGAGCTTTTGCTCCTTTTGTCGGTACAAAAGGAGAGAAAGAAATAGAGTTAATGAGAGAACAACCGATAATCAGCACCGAAAACTTTATAGCAAGACAATATCATCCATAGAGCGTTGCACCTATGTAGCCAAGGCACACACAAAACCTCCTCAGTCTTGCGAAGAGCGCAAGCCGGCTCCTCCTAATGAGGAGCAGTTTAACGCCCCTACAACAGGCGGCCGCGCGATGAAAGAACAGATAATAATTAGATAAAACAAAGAAAAGCTCACGCGCCACCGAGAACTATTAAGCAAACTTAATAGATTCTATGCTTGTATATCAATGCTATTTATTAGGGTATCTCCCAACTTTTGCAAGTGAGCCAATAAAAGCACCTGTTATGTGTCACCGAATACACCTTATAAAATAATAAAGGAACTTAAACGGTGAAACACCGAATAAGCTCCTTATAATCATATTGTGGTACACTACCCTACCTTGTAATCAAAATCTTTGTAGCGAGGCTCTCATCGCCATTCTCGTCGTACATAAGAACATAGTACACACCACTCGCAACCTTCTCGCCTTTGGCATTGCGGCCGTTCCAGGTGAACTGTCCGCCGGTAGATGTGCCCTCTGCAATTAAATATCCCGCCGCATCGACTATTTTAAGCTCGCAATCGTATGTGAGCCCCACAATTGAAATATTTCCGCTGTACGAGGCTTTTACGGGGTTTGGATAGGCGTGTACACTGCTCTCCTGCAGTGTGGCTTCGGGCGCTGTGGCATCGCTCATATAACTTACTATTCCGTTTGCGGTACCAATGAATACCTCGCCACTCTTGTTGTTTATGGCAATACTCTTTATATCATTAGACGGCAATATGGAATTTTCGGTTGTAAAGTGGTGTATCATTTCAAGACCATCGGCACTTACAAGGTATATTCCGTTGTTCATTGTGCCCACCCATTTTCTATCGGCACCATCGGTTTCTATAGCTGTCACTATAGCTCCGCTGAACAGGTAGTCGGCAAGGCCGGTGCCGTCGTTGCGTGGAACTTTTATCTGTGTGAAGATGCCGTCGTCGAAGAATTTAGCAGCGTTCTTTATAACAAACATTCCTGCATCGGTACCCACCCATATTTCACCTTTTTTATCCTCTTTTATGGTATATACTTGGTTTATTGTATAGCTTGTACCATCCTGGTTGGTTATTTTGTTGAGCCATCTTTTTGTTTGGTCGTCACCGGTATTAAATGGTGTGTTGTTCATTTTTGCGCAGAAGAGGCCAGGGCCATCACCGCCCTGCAAGGATGTGAGCCATAGCCAACCGCGTGAATCCACCATTATCTCTATCATAGTTTCTGCATTTGCTATATCCTTGTAGTATAGCGACTGCCAAGTGCCATCTTTTTTGCGTACTTTAACAATTTTTTCGCTATGGGTATTTACAACCCACAAATTACCCTCGTTGTCGAACTCCACGCGTGGTACGCGTACATAATTTACCGAGCTTGGGTTTGTTGCGGGTATAGGGCTTTCGAGAGGGCTGTTTTTATGATTGTAATGCGCCACAAGTTCATTGTTGCGGAACTCGTAAAGTCCCTGTCCGAATGAGCCTGCAAAGTAGTGTCCGGGTTCTGTGGGGTTCTCGTCAATGGAGCACATATTTACATATTTCACACCTGTTTGCTCTCTCATTTTTTCCTCGGGCAGGTTTGTCCACTTATTGTTGGTATAGTCATACTCCATAAGTGTACCCGGGTAGAATGTTATATCAAAGTAGTTGAGTGTTCCACCTGCTACAAGCAGTTTATCATCGCTCACAAAGCGCATATATTCGCAGTAATTGCGCACAGGGCTGTTGGGGAGTATATAGTTTTCTCCGTCGGTGAGTTTTCCGTCTATTATCTTACACTCAACCAATCCTTTTATACTCCTGCAATTCCAAAAAATGTCACTATCGACTGCAAGGAAGTTTGTTCCCGATGTTGTGCTGTAATGTTTATACGAGTTATTGCTTTCTACAATGGTGAGTATTCCTTCCCAACCAATGTATATTTTGTCGTTCTTTATGTATGAATACTTATATGTTCGTGTGGCCGACACGGTTACTATGCTTTCGAGTGTATTGTTGTTTATGTAAAACACTCCTTTTTTATCAATAAAACATATGAGCTTTCCGTTAAAATCATTCAATTCCGATACTTTGGAATCATTAATTTTACTCCAATTGGCCTTGTCGAGCAGGTTATCGTTTATGGCACCTTTGTATATTCCGTTTTCGGTTCCTATATATAAGTGGTTGTCATAAATATATGAGCAATATGTGTTGTAACCAATATTATATGTGTTGGTGAATTCGAGTTTTTCAAGATTCAGCTCCACTACTCCGAACCCGGTGCTTATGTAGGCTGTGGTGCCGTTTATATAAACGCCGTTTATGTTTTTGTTTGGGATAATTTTGCTTTTGAAATCGGATATATTGTATACATATCCGTTGGAATAGAGAATATCTATATTGGCATTACGGTATATTATTACCAATGCCTCAATCTCTTTGCAATAGGCTATGTGGGTTATATCATAATCACTCAGTTCGTTTATTCTGTCATATGTATAAACCTCACCATCTTCCTTGTCGTATGTGAAAAGCGAGCCCGATGCGAGCACATATATTTTGTTACCTGCAATCTGGCAGTATGTGGCATCGCAGTATGATGTGTGTAGTTGCCAGTCGCCTATGGCTGCTTTTGCGGTTACTCCAAGTAATAGAATAAAAGCTATTGCAAAAAACTTCTTAATCATAATTCTCCTTTAGGTATTTGCTTAGTTTTTCAGTGGCCCTGTATCGGTGGCTGATACTGTTTTTAGCCTCGCTTGTCATCTGTGCAAAACTTAAATCGTAGCCTTGTGGTACAAATATTGGGTCGTAACCAAAACCGGCTTCTCCCATTTTTTCGCTGCTTATATTACCTTTTACCACGCCATCGAACAGGTGTTCCTCTCCATTTATAATTAACGCAATAACCGTGCGAAATTGTGCAGTGCGGTTGGTTTTTCCTGTTAAATTTTGTAACAGCTTCTGCATATTGGCTTCGGAATTGCACTCTTCGCCTGCATAACGTGCCGAATATACCCCTGGAGCGCCACCCAGCGCTTCAACCTCCAGGCCGGTGTCGTCGGCAAAGCAGTTGCATTTATATTTTTCGCTTATCCAACGTGCCTTTATTAGCGCGTTCTCCTCGAGTGTGCTGCCTGTTTCGGGGATATCGTCGTAGCAGTCGATATCCTTTAGAGAGAGCACCTCCACTCTATCGCCTACAATCTCCTTTACCTCCTGCAGTTTGTGTTTGTTGTTTGTGGCAAATACAAGTTTCATTATTGCGGTGCTTTGTCGTTTGTTTTATCTGCTTTCTCGAAGTCGACCTCTTGCAGTTTTATATTCTTGGCCTTTATCTTGTCGAATCCGTTACCATATACACCCATAACTTTGGATTGCGATATAAGCGCATTGGGGTCTATCTGTTTTACCATACTGAAGAGTAGGTTCGACTGGTTGGCACGGGTGAGTGTGGTTATCACCTTTCCCTCTTTCTTTGAATAGAAACCAACAGAGTCGAGCAGTGTCACTCCACGGTTGAGCCTGCGGGTTATGTAGTAACCAATCTCCTCGTATTTGTTCGAGAATATAAAGAACTGTACCATCTGTCGGCTGCTGTTCACCATATAATCGAGTGCCACGTTCACTATCACCAGGGTGATGTATCCGTAGAACATTCTCGAAAGGCTCAGCTTTACATCGTCCGAGGGAATAATAAAGTAACTGCTTGTGATTATGAATCCATCTATGTAGAACATTGCGCGACCAAAACTCACATCCTTGTATTTGTTCACTATGGCTGCTACGATGTCCACGCCACCGGTGCTTCCGTTATTAAGAAAGCATATTGCTATGGCCACACCAATGAATATTGAACCCACAAGGCAGGCTTCGAGCTGCTTGTCGGGGCCCAATATACTCAGTGCGTTATAGTCCTTCAATAATTTTTGAGTTAAATCAAGCATTATTGTCATTGCAAAAATGGCGTATCCCGTCTTTATACAGAATCTCCAGCCAAGAATCTTCATTGCTACTATGAGCAATAATATATTCAGCGTAAAATAGACATACTGCATAGGTATTAAGCCGTTTGTCGAGTACTGGACAATGGCACCTATACCTGTTACTCCACCTATGAGGAATTCATATGGGCTCATAAAAAAGTTCCATACAAATGCATAGAGCGCAAGTCCCAATGTAATCATTGTATAGCTCTTGACCTCCGACATTATAGAAGGTCTTGGAAATGAAAATTTAGCCATTTTACTACTTTGTTTATATTTTACAATAATGCTTCTTTTTACTCTCTTTGCCCGGTATTACATTACCACGTTAACAATTTTCTTGGGTACAATGATTACTTTTTTAATTGGTTTGTCCTCAATGTAACGTTTGCTGTTTTCGTTGGCAAGCACGGTGGCCTCAATATCGGCATTTGTGGCATCTGCTGCAAATTCCAATGTGAAGCGTGCCTTTCCGTTGAACGAAATGGTATATTTTATAGTATCCTCTTTAAGATATTCTTCGTTGAATGTGGGCCACTGGGCATCGCACACGCTTGTTGTGTGGCCTGTAATCTCCCACAACTCCTCGCTTATGTGTGGTGCAAAGGGTGCAAGCAGAATGACGATTTTTTCCAGAATCTCCTTCTTGTTGCATTTGAGCGCGCCAAGTTCGTTTATACATATCATAAACGCACTGACAGTGGTGTTGTACGAGAATGCGGGAATATCCTCGGTGGTCTTTTTAATGAGTTTGTGCAGTGCCTTGAGTTCCTCTTTTGTTGCGGGTTCGTCGTTCACAATGTAATTGTCGTTCTTGTCGAAGAACATACCCCATAACTTGCGCAGGAAGCGATGGCAGCCGTCTATACCGTTTGTATCCCACGGTTTCGACTGCTCCACCGGTCCTAAAAACATTTCGTAGAGGCGCAGTGTGTCGGCACCATATTTCTCTACAATGGTATCGGGGTTCACCACGTTGAACATTGATTTACTCATCTTTTCCACTGCCCAACCACAGATGTATTTATCGTTTTCGAGGATAAATTGAGCATCGGCATATTCGGGGCGCCAAGCGCGGAAGGCATCAATGTCTAATACATCGTTCGATACTATGTTTACATCTACGTGCAGGGGTGTAACGTCGTACTCTTTTGCAAGGTTCAGTGAAACGAATGTGTTTGTATCCTTTATGCGGTAAACAAAGTTACTGCGGCCTTGAATCATACCTTGGTTCACAAGTTTTTGGAAGGGTTCCTCCTTCACGCTCACACCAAGGTCGAAAAGGAACATATTCCAGAAACGTGAGTATATGAGGTGGCCTGTGGCGTGTTCGGTACCGCCTACATACAAATCTACATTTTGCCAATAGTTGTCGGCCTCCTTCGATACAAGTGCCTCGTTGTTGCGGGGGTCCATATATCGCAGGTAGTATGCGCTGGAGCCTGCAAAGCCGGGCATTGTATTTAGTTCGAGAGGGAATATTGTTTCGTTATTTATATTTTCTTTACTTGTCACACAGTTGTTTACACTATCCCAAGCCCACATTTTGGCGTGGCCCAACGGGGGTTCTCCGCTCTCTGTGGGGAGGAATTTTTCCACCTCAGGCAGTTCAAGGGGCAGGCACTCCTCGGGTATGGGTGTGGGTATGCCGTTTTTGTAGTAGATGGGGAAGGGTTCACCCCAGTAGCGCTGGCGGCTGAAGATAGCATCGCGCAAGCGGTAGTTTACCTTCACACGGCCCAGATTGTTGTCGGTGACATATTTTTTTGTGGCTGCAATTGCCTCCTTCACGGTGAGGCTGTTGAGGTTGAGCTTGCAGTGGGCAAATGCGGCTGTGGGCGAGTTTGTCATTATACCCTCTTTTGCATCGAAGCTCTCCTCGCTCACATCGCAACCCTCGATAAGGGGGCGTATTTCAATGCCAAAGTGTTTGGCAAATGCGTAGTCGCGGCTGTCGTGTGCAGGCACAGCCATTATGGCTCCTGTACCGTAGCCTGCGAGTACATAGTCGCTCACCCACACAGGGATATTCTCGCCTGTCAATGGGTTTATTGCATAAGAACCGGTAAATACACCTGTTACGTTGCGGTCTATCATACGCTCGCGCTCGGTACGTTTCTTTGTGCGGTCGAGGTATGCCTCCACTGCCTCTTTCTGCTCGGCTGTGGTGAGCTGCGCCACAAGCTCGCTCTCGGGAGCAAGCACCATAAATGTTACGCCAAACACGGTATCGGCGCGGGTGGTGAATATGGTAAATTCTATGTCGCTGTCCTTTATATGGAACTGCATTTCGGTACCCTCGCTGCGGCCTATCCAGTTGCGTTGTGTCTCTTTGAGCGAGTCGGTCCAGTCTATCTTGTCGAGGCCGTCGAGCAGGCGCTGTGCATATGCCGACACGCGCAAGCACCACTGCTTCATCTTCTTCTGCACCACGGGGAAACCGCCACGCTCCGAAACGCCATCCACAACCTCGTCATTGGCAAGCACGGTACCAAGCTGCGGGCACCAGTTTACCATAGTTTCGTTAAGGAAGGCTATACGCCAGTTCATAAGCAGTTCCTGTTGCTCCTTCTCGCTCATTGCGTTCCACTCTGCAGCCGATACGTTTATCTCCTTTGTGCAGGCGGCATCTATGTTTGCACTACCCTCTTTGCTCAATTTTTCAACAAGCTCGCTTATGGGGCGGCTGCTCTTGGTTGCATTGTCGTAGTAGTGGTTGAACATTTTTATGAACGCCCACTGTGTCCAGTGGTAATATTCGGCATCGCAGGTTCTTATCTCGCGGTCCCAATCGAAACAGAATCCTATTTTGTCGAGCTGCTCGCGGTAACGGTTAATATTCTGCTCGGTGGTTATTGCAGGGTGCTGGCCAGTCTGTATGGCATATTGCTCTGCGGGGAGGCCGTAGGCATCGTAGCCCATAGGGTTAAGCACATTATATCCCTGCAGGCGTTTGAAGCGTGCAAAAATGTCGGAAGCAATGTATCCAAGCGGGTGTCCTACGTGCAGGCCTGCCCCCGATGGATAAGGGAACATATTAAGTACATAGAATTTCTCTTTCTCGCTGTTCTCCACAACACGATAGGTTTTGTTCTCTCTCCATCGCTGTTGCCACTTCTGTTCAATCTCGTTAAAATTGTATCCCATTTTTCTATTTATGTTTTTATTTATTTCCTTGTGTGGTATTATCATCTACATAGTAGATGTAGTAAACTGCAAAAATATATAAAAAAAGTAGTTTTCGTCTATACTTGTGCCGAAATTGTTTTCCAATATATTTTTTTATGAATAAGCGTACAAAATTTAACTAACTTATTAAAATTTAATATTCTGTTTTTCGGTAAAAAAAGCTATCTTCGCAAGATATTAGCATTGTTTTATTTTAGAGTATTATATGGCCGAAAAAGATACAGCCGTAACCCCTATGATGCGCCAGTTTCTGGAACTTAAGGCAAAGCACCCCGATGCTATTCTGCTTTTCCGTTGTGGCGATTTTTACGAAACATATTGTGCCGATGCAGTGGTTGCATCGGAGATTTTGGGTATTACCCTCACCAAGCGTTCCAATGGTAAGAATCCCGCGGCGCAGGTAACCGAAATGGCAGGTTTTCCCTTCCACGCGCTCGATACATACCTTCCCAAGCTCATACGTGCCGGAAAGCGTGTTGCCATATGCGACCAGCTCGAGGACCCCAAGATGACAAAAAAACTTGTGAAACGCGGTATAACCGAGCTTGTCACCCCCGGTGTTTCCATAAACGATAACGTACTCGATTATAAAGAGAATAATTTCCTTGCGGCAGTCCACTTTGGCAAGCCTATGTGCGGTGTATCGTTCCTGGATATATCCACAGGAGAATTTCTTATAGCCGAGGGTACTTTCGATTACATAGAGAAACTGCTCATAAATTTCCGCCCCAAAGAGGTACTCTTTGAGCGTGGGCAAAAGAGACGTTTCGAGGAGTGTTTCGGCAGCAAATATCTTGTTTTTGAGCTCGACGATTGGGTATTTACCGATGAATTTGCCACCGAGAGGCTTACAAAGCATTTCGAAACAAAAAACCTTAAAGGTTATGGCATAAGCCATCTGCGCAGCGGTATTGTGGCTGCCGGTGCCATTCTGCACTATCTTGCGGTCACACTGCACACACAGTTGTCGCATATACGCAATATATCGCGCATAGAGGAGGAGCGTTATGTGCGCCTCGATAAATTCACCATACGCAGCCTTGAACTTTTGGGTACTATGCACGATGGCGGTTCGTCGCTGCTTTCGGTGATAGACAAAACTATTACCGCTATGGGTGCCCGCCTGCTTAAGCGCTGGTTAGTGTTCCCCCTGAAGGATAAAAAGCCCATTGAGGACCGCCTGGATATTGTGGAGTACTACTTCCGCGAGCCTGCCTTCCGCGACATTGTGGAGGAGCAGTTGCACCAGATAGGCGACCTTGAGCGCATAATATCAAAAGTGGCCGCAGCGCGTGTGTCGCCCCGTGAACTTGTGCAGTTGAAATTGGCGTTGCAGGCAATAGAGCCCATAAAGGCGGCTTGCGAACAGTCGTCAAACGGGGTGATAAAACAGATAGGTGCACAGCTCGATTGTTGTGCCGATATACGCGACCGCATAGCACGCGAAATAGTTCCCGAGCCACCGCTCCTGCTCAATAAAGGCGGTGTAGTTGCCGATGGCGTGAACGAGCAGCTCGACGAATTGCGCACAATAGCCTACAACGGCAAGGATTATCTTATGCAGCTGCAGCAGCGCGAGAGCGAGCGCACCGGCATTCCCAGCCTTAAAATATCGTTCAACAACGTGTTTGGTTACTACATTGAGGTGCGCAACACATATAAAGAGAATGTGCCTGCCGACTGGATACGCAAGCAGACACTTGTGAATGCTGAACGCTACATAACACAGGAACTAAAAGAGTACGAAGAGAAAATCCTGGGTGCCGAGGAGAAGATTCTGTCACTCGAGTCGCGCATATATAATGAGCTGGTAACCGAGCTTGCATCGTATATACCATCCATTCAGCTCGATGCCACCCTGCTTGCCAACCTCGACACCCTGCTCTCTTTTGCCAACGTTTCGCGTGCCTACAAATATGTGCGCCCTGTGATTTCCGAGGACGATGTTCTGGAGATAAAGCAAGGCCGTCACCCTGTGATAGAGAGGCAGTTGCCTGTGGGAGAAAGCTATGTACCCAACGATTTATACCTTGACACCACCAAGCAGCAGATAATAATTGTTACAGGCCCGAATATGGCAGGTAAGTCGGCTCTTTTGCGCCAAACGGCACTCATCACCCTGCTTGCGCAGATAGGCTGTTTTGTGCCTGCCGACAGTGCTCACGTGGGCCTTGTGGATAAGATTTTCACCCGTGTGGGTGCAAGCGACAATATATCGGCCGGTGAATCTACGTTTATGGTTGAAATGACCGAGGCTGCCAATATACTTAACAATCTTTCGGGGCGCAGCCTTGTGCTTTTCGATGAGCTTGGTCGTGGAACATCTACCTACGATGGTATGTCTATTGCTTGGGCCATAGTAGAGCATATACACGAGTCGCAAAAGGGTAGGGCACGCACACTGTTTGCCACTCATTACCACGAACTTAACGAGATGGAAAAGAGTTTTTCGCGCGTTAAGAACTTCAACGTGTCGGTTAAGGAGATGGACGGGCGTGTGATATTCCTGCGCAAGCTTATGCCGGGCGGCAGCGAACACTCATTCGGTATTCACGTAGCCAAGCTGGCAGGTATGCCTAAGAGTATTGTTAAACGTTCGGAACAAATATTGAGCAAGCTCGAGGCCAACGACAGCCGTGGCGAGTTGAAAAGCGCTCCCACAGCACAGATTGCCGACAGCCGAGAGGGTATGCAGCTCAATTTCTTCCAGCTCGACGACCCTGTGCTTTCGCAAGTGCGCGATGAGATTTTAGGCATTGATGTGAATAATCTTACTCCGCTAGAGGCGTTGAATAAATTGAGTGAGATACAGAAGATTGTAAAGTAATGTTTTACGGTTATAATTGTTAATAGGAGATGACTAAAAAGTGTATTTTTGCGTTACGCTTGCCTTCAAAATCCTCATTTACGCCCAGTAAACTGCGGTTTTTCAGGCTGCGCAAGCCTTAAACTACATCTTTTTATTCATCTC
>JAFVSR010000049.1 GCA_017503645.1 Bacteroidaceae bacterium
TACGCTTGCCTTCAAAATCCTCATTTACGCTTAGTAAACTGCGGTTTTTCAGGCTGCGCAAGCACACTGCTTATAGCGAACCTTTGCTGCACTCGCAGTAAAACATTAAAGTAAACTTTATGTTTTGCTCGTTTGCAAAAGATTTAAACTACATCTTTTTATTCATCTCCCTGCAAAAAGAGGCTGCTAAAAAATACTTTTTAGTCAGCCTCTTTTATTTACCTCTGAACACTCTTATTCCTGTTTGGTTTTTCTTGTTCTTTTGGTACTCGTAAAGGTTTTTATGGTCTTTTATAACCTTGCCCGCAGCGCTTGAGGCGTGTAGCAGATGCAGCTTCCCGTTCTCCCAAAAAGCGAATCCTATGTGGGTGACATCGAGGCCCTTGATGTTTGTTGTCAGGGCTATGATATCGCCGTCATATACAGGTAGTTCATTGGCTGTGCGCAGTAACTCCTGTTTGGGAATGTATGCGGCCTCTATGCCGTGCATAGCCCGTTCCCATTTGGCAATCTCATTCACAAGCGTGCTGTTCCCTTGCAGTTGTTTGTAGCTTGCGGGATGCGTGCTCATATAATGGAGGTCTATGGGCAATGTGCGCCCCACGGGCCCGTAATCTATCTCGTGGATGATGTGCTGCTTGGCGCTGTCGGCAATCCATTGGCTTATGTAGTGCAGGCGGCTTGCATAACCGCTGCGTATGCCTCCCCTATAGCGTATGCGTTGCAGGTTGGTACACATATCACGGAATCCCTCTTTCCCCTCATTTACCGTTGCATATATGGCCACCACCTGTTCCACAAAGGTGGTGCAGTCGAGCTCTTGCGTGTTTATCACCAAAGGCTCGTTGCTACCCTGTTCAAGGGTGCCTGCTACGTACTTGTTCCCCGTGAACTCGCCTGCAATGGCAAGCATAAGGCTGCCGCCACTCATCTTTGCGGCATTGTATTTTTGCAACAGCCCTGTTATAAATGTGCTGTCGCCGGGTGTGTATAGTATCTCTTGCGCCTGCAATGTGCTTGCAACGATGAATAGCAGTGTAAATAGCGATTTCCTCATATATCAGGTAGAGAAATAAATTCCAAATAAATTATAAAGGGCATCTAAAATTAGTGTAAATGTAGGCAATTTTTCTGTTTTAATAGCTATCTTCGCCCCTATAAATGATAACTTTATGAGAAGCACTATATTGTATTTGTTTTTGTTGCTCGTTGCATTACCACTGCAGGCGCAATTTATGCAGTCGCACTCATCGCGTGTGCGCTCGTTGCAGATGGTGTTGAACGACGATGCTCAGGCCCCGCCTGTGATGCGTTTGGGTGCCGACGATGTGCTCTGCTTCTCTTTTGATGAAATGTCGCACGATTACCACCGTTTTACATACAAAATAACACATTGCAATTACCGTTGGGAACCGTCGGATGTTTTTGAAATAGATTATCTCGATGGTTTTAACGATATGCCCATAGAGGAGTGGGAAAACTCCGAAAACACTACGGTGCTCTATACAAATTATTCGTTTACCATCCCCAACGAAAATGTAGGGCTTAAACTATCGGGTAACTACAAGGTTGAGATTGTTGACGATGAAACCGACGAGGAGCCGGTGGCGGAGTTCCGTTTCTCGGTTGTTGAGCCGCGTGTGGCGCTTAGCGCTGCGGTGAGCGGCAATACCGATATAGATATGAACCGCACGCATCAGCAGGTGAGTTTTACGGTTCACCATCCCAAATACAATATTTCCAACCCTGCGGGCGAGGTCTATGCCGTGGTCTATCAGAACAGGCGTTTCGATAATGCCGTAACAGACATAAAGCCCACGCACATTACAGGAAACAGCCTTCAATATGTATATAACGAAAAGTTGATATTCGACGGTGGCAACGAGTATCGCCGTTTCGAAATTACCGACCCCGATGTGCCCGGTATGAACGTTGCTGCGGTGGGCTACTCTGAACCCTACTACCACGCCGAATTGTACACCGATGCACCGCAAAAGTTCCACTCCACGCAGCGCGACGAAAACGGTCGCTATTTTGTAAATACATTAGAGGGCTATGGCACCGATATCGAGGCCGATTACCTCTTTGTACATTTCACCCTCGATGCTTCCCGGCGCGATGGAGGCAACTATTATCTGTTGGGCGATTTTTGCGGAAATACATTCGGCAGCGACAACAAGATGATATATGATGTCGCGAATGGAGTATATCGAATATCAACCCTTCTTAAATTGGGGCTCTATAACTACTATTATGTCTGGCTGCCCGATGGTGGCGGCAGTGCCGAGTCGGAATCCGCCGAGGGCAATTTCTACGATACCGACAACGAATATCTCATTCTCATTTACCACAGGGAGTTCGCTTCGCGTTACGACAAACTCATAGGTGTGGGGCGTGTGGATTACAAACTGCAGAATAATTAAGAAACTCTTTCCCGCACGTTGGAAAGAGTTTCTTAATTATGTGTTTATCTCCTTTTTTACAGTTTGTCTATCATCCTTTGCGCCCACGCCCAAATACCTTTTTTCTCAATTTGCAGCATTGAGGCGATACGTTGCAAGAATCTCAAAGCCTTTGTGTTGTGCTTTATCTGCACTTTTGCAAATTTGTAGAATACAAATGTTATGAGAATGCTCAGTGTGAGAACAATATATAGCTGGGCATCTATCGATGCACCCATCTTGTACGATGCAAACCACGCCAAAATAATGAGGAAATTAAGCGTGAGAATGGAAACCGTGGTTCCAATGTGCGAGAAGCCAAGTTCTATGAACATGTGGTGCAGGTGTGTCTTGTCGGGGTGGAAGGGCGACTGCTTTCTCAATATACGCATAGACATCACTCGCAATGTGTCGAAAACGGGTACGGCAAGCACGGCCAATGTAAAGGGTATAAGGCCCATTCCGTCGTTGGCAAGGCTGGCACTGAGCGATGTGCCTTTGAGTGTGCTCACTACAAACATCGACATCATTGTGCCTATGACAAGCGTTCCGCCATCTCCAATAAACATTTTGGTGGTGTTGCCAAACACATTGTGCAGAAAGAAGGGGATGATGGCACCTGCTGCTGTAACGGCAAGTATGGTCATATGCGTATTGCCTGAAATGTATAGCATAATGGCAAACATAACCGATGCCATAAAGCAGAAGCCCGACGAGAGGCCGTTAACGCCATCGATAAGGTTTATTGCGTTTATTATGCCCACTGCTGCAAAGATTGTGAGCGGGGCGGCTACCCAGACGGGGATGAAATCTATCCCCCACAAACCCCAGAAGTGGTTTATGCCGCTGTTGTTTACAAGCATAATGAATGCAACAACTACAATCTCTATGATGAAACGTGTGCGGGGGGTGAGGTCGAGAATGTCGTCAATGGTGCCTGTGTACAGCATAATGGTCATTGCTGCCATAAGAACAAAAACACCCGGGCTGAAGAATGCTATCTGCGATGAGCAAAGGCCGGCAACAATGCCGAAGAATACCGCCAAACCACCCATTACGGGCACCGGATTACGCTGCAATTTACGTGCATCGGGGTTATCCACAAGGTTCTTGAGTATTGCTATTCTCAAAATTTTGGGGTGTATCCAAAGGGTGGCGCAAAACGCTACGATAAAAGGTATAAACAAATGATAAATTTTGCTCATCGTTTCCATACTCAATATATTTATGTAACGTACAAACAGTATTACTATTGTACTAATTTGTTAATTTTTCAATCAAAGTTCGCGGTATCGATGCTGTTGCCACTGCGGCAACACCGTCAATCTTCACTACAACGCGTTTTTCCCGCTTGTTCTCTATTTTAATTAAAATGCCTTCGGCTCCTTTGAAGGGCCCGTCGGTCACCCTCACCCTGTCGCCATTGGTCAAATGCAGCTCGTCGGGGTTCAGGTATAAGATTCTTTCATCCTCATTGCCGGCAATTGCAATGAAACTCTCCATCTGCTTGGGTGGCACGGTCATTATTTTGCTGCCGCTATCCCTGTTGGGCGATATTACGTAACGCAACCAGGGGATATATTCCTGTTTTATGCAATCGACCTTTTCCCTCGTACTGTGTACGAATATATAGTTGTGCAGCGCAGCCACTCTCTTCCACACGGTCTTCCCTCTTTTGTCGGTATCCTTTATTCTCTTTACAGGGACAAAACTATCAACTCCTATGGCTTGCAGTTTCTCCTGTGCAATGAGTTCGCGTTGATATGTCACTCTGAGCACGAACCATTGCTTTTCATCTGTACCGTTCATTTGCCTTGCTGCTTTTTGTATATTGCAAATCTTAAGACGCAAAGATACTCTTTTCTTTTAATTAGTCTATGTTTTTTTTAAAAACTTGTAAAAAGTTTAATGAATAGTGCGCTCTCGGGGTGCAGAGTGTTAAATGATGTTTTTCAAAATTTTAGTATCTTTCTTCGTCTTTGTTCACTTTTTTTCTATCTTCGCGTTTGTTATAGTAATATTAACCGGTTGCAACGGCCTGCTTGTGTGTGAGTGCAACCTATTTTTGTAGAGTATGAGTAATTCTAATCACGTAGTTATTATGGCGGGTGGCATTGGAAGCCGCTTTTGGCCTATGAGTACAATAGACCGCCCCAAGCAGTTCATCGATGTGCTTGGTTGTGGAAAGTCGCTTTTGCAACTTACCGTGGAGCGCTTCGGCGATATATGTCCCATAGAGAATGTGTGGGTGCTTACATCGGAAAAGTATGCCCCATTGGTGCAAGAGCAGTTGCCCGAAATACCAGCCGAAAATATATTGAAGGAACCTTGCCGCCGCAACACGGCACCCTGCATTGCGTATGCGGCGTGGAAAATAAAGAAAAAAGACCCTCACGCCAATATGGTTGTTACTCCAAGCGACCATTTTGTAACCGATGTTGCCGAGTTCCGCCGCATAATATCCTCTTCTCTTAATTTTGTTGCCGATTCCGACGCCATTCTCACGCTTGGAATAAAACCCACCCGCCCCGATACCGGCTATGGCTATATAGAGGCTGCTCTTGGCACGGCATCGCTTGCCAACAAGGAGGTGTTCCGCGTAGATTCCTTTAAGGAGAAGCCGGCACTTGAAACAGCCAAGGCTTATATTGCAAAGAACAATTTCTATTGGAATGCAGGTATTTTCATCTGGAACGTTTCTACCATTGTAAACGCCTTCCGTGTATATCAGGGCCCCATAGCCGAGATTTTCGAGTCGCTCACCCCCTATTACTTTACAGACGAGGAGCAGGCTATGGTAAACGAGCGCTTCCCCGAATGTCGCAACATATCGGTCGATTATGCCATTATGGAGCGTGCCGAAGAGATTTTTGTATTCCCATCTAATTTCGGTTGGAGCGATTTGGGTACTTGGGTATCGCTGCACAATCAGGTGCAAAAGGACCTCAATGGCAATGTGTCGCTTGGTTCTTCGGAAACAGCGTTCTGCGATACACGCAACTGCATTGTGAACACACGCGGTATGAAGAACGTCGTGGTAATAGGTATGGAAGATTGTATTGTGTCGGAGAACGATGGCAATCTGCTTGTGTGCAAAATGAGCGAGGAGAACCGCATAAAAGAGTTTTCCGATAAATGACATTGAGAATATAACATAAAAAAATAGAGCCGCGGCTCTATTTTTTTATGCTTGAAATAAACGCTTCGGTTGAAATGTCGGCATCGTAAATGAGCCCGAACAGCTCAAACAGTACATCCGATTTACCTTCGAGAGCCTTTCTTATGTAGGTAGGCATCTGCTCCTGTTGTCCCAATTTATACATTGTGTAGGCAATGCAGGCATCGAAATCGGCAGTATCGCCCGCATCGGGGTGGGCATACAGCAGTACGCTCTTGGCAATGCTCCAATGGCCGAATTTTATGAGGTGGCGTGCAAGGGCATACAGTTGCTCCTCCTGGCTCCACTCCTTTATGTCTATCACATTCATCTCCTTGAAGGTGAGGTTCTCCTTGTCGCGCAGTTCGTATAGCTCCCCCTCGCTTATGAGCAGCTGTTTCATTTGTTGGGGGTGCATAACCATTGCAAGCGATATGGCACCTGCGGCCCCTTCGGTGTTGTCCATCTTGCTCATAATGATGGCGCGGTTTATGCGTGCAAGCATCGCCTCTATGCTGTTTGCTTCGCTCTTGTGCGCCACCTCCTCGAATCCTTTGAGGGCAGCATCGAACTGCCCTGTGGCAAATTGGCACAAGGCTATGTAGAAGCGTGGCATTGCCGATGAGGGGTATTTCTGTGCAAGCTCCTCGAAGATGGCCTGTGCCTTGGGGTAGTTGTGCAGAAAGTAGTAGCAGTAGCCCTGCATCATACAGGCATACTCAATCTCCTCGCCTATGGCAAGTTCGTATTCGAAACACTCTATGGCTTTGCCATATTTGTTTATCATATAATATATGTGTGCAAGCTGTTCCCAATAAAAAGTGGAGTAGGGGTCGCTGTCGAGCAGCTTGTTGTATATGGCTATTGCCGCATTGGTGTTTTGCAGTTCAATGAGGCATTCCGCCTTTATCTCCCAAAAGCATTTTTCTTGCCCGTTCTCTTGCAATGCATAATCGGTTATTTGCAGCGCCTCTTGTGCAAAGCCGCAGTCGAGCATCAGTTCCAGGGCATCGCAAGCGGTCTCTTTTGTTATTCTCGGCTGGTTCAGCAGTTCCAGAATAACCTCGCGCGCCTCTTTGTAATCCTTAAGTGCCATATATGTTTCGGCATACAGCAGTTTGGTCTCATCGTCGAGCGGGGTGGAGAGCTGCTCCAGTGTTATGAGGGCAACCTCGGGCTCATCCTTGCTAAGCGAGAGCTTTATCTCCATCTTCACTATGTCGGGAGAATTGGGATGCAGTTTCTTTGCCAGCTCCACTATATCTTCGGCCATAAGGGGGCTCTCCTGGAATATGTAGTATGCCTCCAGGTCGCGCAGTTCCTCGATACCGAAATATGAGCAGGCGCCTGTTTCAGCAGCCTGCTCATATCTTTGCAATAGTTCACGGAACTCCGTAGAATCAAAGTATCCTTTGTTGTCCATTATTCTTTGTTACTTGCCTTTAATCTTGCTCCAGGTATCTTTGAGCGACACGGTGCGGTTGAAGATGGGGCGCTCGGGGGTGGAGTCGGGGTCTATGTTGAAGTAACCTATTCTCTGGAACTGCAGGTAGGATAGCGGTGCTTGTGTAGCAAGGAATTTCTCCACATAGCAGCCCTTGCGCACCTCCAACGATGCGGGGTTTATCATCTCCTTCATAGCTGTGAGTGCATCGCAGCCCTTCTCTTCGCGTATTGCAGCCATCTCGTCGCGTGGGTTCTCGGCCTTCCACAAACGGTCGTACAAGCGCACCTCGGCCTCTATGCAGTGGCCGCGGCTCACCCAGTGGATAGTGCTCTTTACCTTGCGGTTGGCATCCTTCTCGCCTGTTTTTGTGTCGGGGATATACTCGCAGAGCACCTCGGTTACGTTGCCCTCCTCGTCTTTCACGCAGCGGGTACACAGAACAATGTAGGCGTTTTTGAGGCGCACCTCGCGGCCTTGTGTAAGGCGGTAGTAGTTCTTGGGTGCATCCTCCATAAAGTCGTCGCGCTCTATCCACAATTCGCGGCTGAACTCAATGGTGTGTGTGCCATCCTCGGGCTTTTCGGGGTTGTTTATGGCGGTGAGCTCCTCAACCTTGCCCTCGGGGTAGTTGGTTATGGTGAGCTTCACAGGGTTGATAACTGCCGACACGCGGGTGGCACGGGCGTTTAGGTCCTCGCGCACAGCGCTCTCGAGCAGCGCAAAGTCGTTGAGTGCATCGTATGTGGTGTAGCCTATCTTATCTACAAAGTTACGAATGGATTCGGGTGAGTAGCCGCGGCGGCGGAAACCGCAGATTGTTGGCATACGGGGGTCGTCCCATCCGTTTACAAGCCCCTCTTTTACCAAAATGAGCAGGTTGCGCTTGCTCATAAGCGTGTAGTTGAGGTTCAGCTTGTTGAACTCGTACTGACGTGGGCGGTTGTCATCGAGGTCCTTCTCCTCCTTAATCCAATCCACGAACAGGTCGTACAGCGGGCGGTGGGGCACAAACTCCAGTGTGCAAAGCGAGTGTGTAACACCCTCCAGGTAGTCGCTCTGGCCGTGTGCAAAGTCGTACATAGGGTATGCCTTCCACTTGGTGCCGGTGCGGTGGTGTGCGCTCTTTACCACGCGGTATATGATGGGGTCGCGAAAATGCATATTGCTGCTTGCCATATCAATCTTGGCGCGCAACACCATTCTGCCCTCTTCAATCTCGCCTGTGTTCATCTTCTCAAAGAGCGCAAGGCTCTCCTCAATGGGGCGGTCGCGGTAGGGGCTGTTGGTTCCGGGCTGTGTGGGGGTGCCTTTTTGTTCGGCAATCTGCTCGGCTGTCTGCTCGTCAATATATGCCTTTCCCTCCTTTATGAGGCGCACGGCAAAATCCCACAACTGCTGAAAGTAGTCCGATGCGTAATAAACATTGGCCCACTCAAAACCCAACCATTTTATATCTTCCATAATGGCATCTACATACTCCACATCCTCTTTGGTGGGGTTTGTGTCGTCGAAACGCAGGTTGCAAATGCCGTTATATTTCTGTGCCATACCAAAGTCCATACATATAGCCTTTGCGTGGCCTATGTGCAGGTAGCCGTTGGGTTCGGGCGGGAAACGTGTCTGCACTTTTCCTCCGTTCTTACCCTCGGCAAGGTCGTTTATTATCGCTTGCTCAATAAAACTGACACTCTTTTTCTCGGTCTTTTCAGTTTCGTTAATTTCGCTCATTTTATATAGTGTTTATTTGTTTTCTTCTATGTGGCGCGCATTTGTTGTCGCCTATTCGCGCAATTAAATGCAAAAATATAACAAAAAACGGAAATTAACTCTATGGTGGCTGGTTTTATTGTTAAATGTGTTAAATGTGTGTGGTGTGTGGTGCCCTCTCTTACTTTCGCTGTGGTGATATAAAAAGCAAGAGGGTACCCCGTTTTTACAGAGACCCTCTCATCTTAAAAACTATTTTCTCTTAAAGCACTACTTTTTTGCCATTGTTTATGTAAATACCCTTTACCGGATTTTCCACAATGCGGCCGTTGAGGTCGTAATAAGCGTCTTTCACGCCGCGGAAGGAGTCTCCATCGGCCTCAATATCTTCTATGCCGGTGAAGTCCATCTCTACGATATTTGTAAAATTCTTCCAATAGTCGGCTGCCTGGTATGCTGCTTTTGTACCTATGGGTACATAAAGAGTTGCTGAATAGCAGTTATAGAAAGTGGAAGATTTTATTGTTGCAGGAGACTCTGCCATACAATATATTTTTGCAAGGCTGCTGCAATCCCGGAACGCAATGCTTCCTATGCTTGTTACGCCATTCCCTATCGTTACGCTTGTGAGGCCGCTGCATTCGCTGAATGCTCTTCCTTCAATGCTTGTTACGCTATTGGGGATTGTTACGCTTGTGAGGCCGGCGCATTTTTCGAACGCTCCATATCCTATGCTTGTTACGCTATTAGGTATTGTAACATTTGTGAGGCCGCTGCAACCATAGAACGCACCTTCTCCAATAGTTGTTACGCCGTTGCCTATTGTTACACTTGTGAGGCCACAAAGCCAGAACGCCCAGTATCCAATGCTTGTTACGCCGTTGCCTATTGTTGCACTTGTGAGGCTGGCGCAACCCCAGAATACCTCGTCTCCTATGCTTGTTACACTATTGGGGATTGTGATGTTTGTGATGCCGGTGCAAAATCGAAACGCCTCCTCTCCAATGCTTGTTACGCTATTGGGGATTGTTACGCTCGTGAGACCGGTACAATTTCCGAACGCCCAGCCTCCTATGCTTGTTACGCCATTCCCTATCGTTACGCTTGTTAGGCCGGTGCAATCGCAGAACGCAGCGTATCCAATGCTTGTTACGCTATTTGGGATCGTTACGCTTGTTAGGCCGGTGCATTTTTCGAACGCCGCCTCTCCAATGCTTGTTACGCTATTGGAGATGGTAATGTTTGTGAGGCCGGTGCATCTAAAGAACGCTCTATCTCCAATGCTTGTTACGCTATTTGGGATCGTTACGCTTGTGAGACCGGTGCAATCTCCGAACGCTCCATCTCCAATGCTTGTTACGCTATTTGGGATCGTTACGCTTGTGAGGCTGCTGCAACTCGAGAACGCTCTATCTCCAATGCTTGTTACGCTGTAAATAATTCCATCGTAAGCAACGCTTGCGGGTATTATTACGGCACCGCTGTATTCATTTGAATATTCATAAATATATGTACCTCGGAGAGTTACCTCCACTGTTAAATTTGTGCCGTCGGTGATGTTGTAATAGATGCCGCCGACTCCAAAATCTTCGGCAGTTACTACTGCGCTGCACAGCAACAATAGTGCCGTGAGCAACTGTTTTAAGTAAGTCTTTTTCATTGTAATTATCTGTCTTTAGTTAAATGTTTTTGCAAAATGTGTGTGAAATGGTTTCGGTGAGAAATTCGTGCTTGTATGAAAACATACATCCATCAGCAGCTGCCGATGGATGTAATAATAGAATGTTTGATGAGTTGAAACAAACTATTCCCTATCATCGAATGGCACTATCTGTATCCTCGCCCGCCACAAGAGGGGCAAGACTCGTGGTAGTGAGGTGATGAGTACGAACCGCACTCGGCGCAATACACGGATGAACTATTTCCATAACTTGTCACAGATTTCTTTATGGGACTAACGCCTGTACCGTGGCAGAAAGAGCAAGTCGAGCTTGAACCTGAACTTGAATTTGAACTGCTTTGGTTGTTATATGAACCCGATTGTGAGTTTATACTATTGGTTATCCCTAAAAGTAATGCGGAATTTTGCCTTCTATACATATCTGCAAGTGCCGTATTTTTCTCTGCAGCATTTTTAATAATATCCGGACTGTTTTTTTCTAGCTCTTTGTATGAGATAACACGTTCTCCATTGATGTAAATGCTGTAGATATCGCCGGCTTTGGGCGAAAAGCCTGTTTCGGAGTTAATGACAATCGTATGATATTTGTTTAAAGCAAGTGGAACCAAACTGCTTTCTTCTATTTCGTCAAATGAGTGGCTGTAGGTTCTCTTTGTACCATTCTTCCTTGTGCAAACGACTTTGATATAATCGTCTGAAAAATAATAATTGTAACTTGGCATTGTAAACATACCACCTTGCGTGACATCTGAATGGTAATATTTTTGACTAAAACTTACCAAAATACTATATACGCCCTCTTGTAAGATTGGTTTTATGGTTGCAGTAATAGAACCGGAACTGCAACATTTTTCATACCAGAAATTTCCCTCCTCAGGGATGATTTCATAGCCTCTTTGTGCCGTTATCGATGCGGTTTGTACAAAGAATATTAGAAATATGATATATGTAGTAAACTTTTTCATTTGTAATGCTTTATTTGTGATAGTACTCTTGCAATATCTTTAGAAATACAAACTCAAACCGATACTATTGGGTGAAAAGGTCATATATAGGTCCTTGCTCGATTGGTTATACACGTTTGTACTATTATACTCTTTGATAATGTTTTTTACTTTTCTTTTGCCAAGCCAGTTCATAAATAATGCACCAAGAATTGCTCCGCAATCTGCTGCGACTACTTGTACTGCTTCGTATCCGGCACCACTTTCACCGCTATCACTACCATCCATTACGTATGCTGTAGTGGCAATTCCTGCAACAACCCCTGCTGCTATCCAGCCATAAGTCCTATATCTTTTTGCTTTCTTGTATTCATTGTAAAGATGGCTTCTTTCATAAAATGCATCCTTAATATCTTCTTTTTCTAATTTCTCTCCTCCAAAATAGATTTTGTACCCTTTTGACGTTAGAACACCATCGTAAGGACTTACTTTTTTTATATTAGTCTTGTTTTCAAAAAATAGTCTAAGGTCCTCGCCTATGTGCCTAAAAGCCCTTTCAATGGCCTTGCTTGTAATAGTCTGTTTGAAATTATGTATTCCGCCATTGATTTGACCGCCATGAAATGCACCTAACTCAGCAGAAAATTGTGTTCGACCTTGAGCCTTTCCTAAACGAGTTGTTTGAAACACAACTTCCCCTGTTTCAAAATCAATAACACTTACAGATATCCTGACTCTAGATTCTAAATTAGAATAATTTACGTTGGAGATATGTTCGCTATATAGATTCTTATCCGATAGTATTTCGCCGGCACGAAATATATAGTGTAATGGTATACTATTTGATAAATTTACGATATCTGGTTGTGCTAATGTTGTTTTTAACAAATATCTAACTCCTGAAATTTTAGCGTGGTTTATTGCGTTTGCAGGATTGATGTATTCTCCCGTAAGATCGATTTCGTCCATTTGTAAACCTAAAATACTTCTATCGACAATACGCACTTTTGGGCAATTTAACATTTCTCCTACAAGCATTTCCGCGACATATGTTCCAAATCTTCCACTTAAAGCATCATTCACGCGCGCATCTGTGATAAATATAGGACATTTATCATCCTTCCGGATTGCAGGGCTATAACTAAATTTTATCTCATTTCTTGTGTGGATCTTAACTATCATACCACTCTCAATTTTAGGCTTTGAGAAAGCCAGCGGCGTTGCGATTGAATATTGGGCAAGTACTTTAGTTGTTATGATTTTGCCTACGTATTCATCTTCTTTTAATATCTTCTCTTTTGTTAGCGGGTGTAACATATACCCGCCTTTTTTGAATACAGATAGAGTGTCCCCGGGCTTAATGTCTTTTTTTGTTAGATCAATATATACATTATCATTTTCAACCTCCATTACGTAGCCTGATATTTGTGCTTTGATAATAGAGGGCGCAAGTATTAGAAGAATAGAGATAAAAATCTTTGTTTTCATATGTATAGGTTGATGATTGGCAGTGTTTGTATTTTTATTAAATCATTCACGAGCGTACTAACCCTCATAATCTATTCTTGTCATTTCCGCGGGCATTTCGTCATTTATCAACAGAGTCGCTGTATTTCCTTTTATAGAAATAATTTCTATTTTGTTGACCAAACTGCCGGTTGCAATAATGGTGTTCCCTTTGATAGTGAAAGTGAAGGGCTGTATGGTCTCTTCGGGCGAAACGGTACTGTTCATTACCTGGGTATATCCTGTACCATCGTATCCAAGGTGATATATTACATATTCACCATCGGGGTCTCCCCATTCGTATTTCCAACTGCCATATATTGAACTTACGTTATCCCCTTCGTTCTCCTCTTCTTTATCTTCGTCACCATTATCATTGCCTTCCTCGTTGCTTCCTTTTCTTACAAGTGTGGTTATGACACCATCTGTTTCAAATACAAGAGAATTCTCTCTTATGTCAACAAGTTTAGTGGTTTCGCGTTCACCATCTTCCCAAATGAATGTAATATTGTTGCCGTCGATTATATAAGAGAATGGTTGGATGCCTTCCAACTCGCCGTCCACATACACTTCTACGCGGCCGGTTGAATTTTCTATAACCCAAACCATTGTCTCGTACCCCTCTTCGGTATATACCCATTCGCCCATAATATTTTCCTGGGTTGGTGGTAATGAAGATGGATCGTCATCGCTTGAACACGCTTGGAAACCAAATGCTGCAGTACACAGCATAAAAAATAGTAGCTTTTTCATTGTTTTTGTGTATTTATGAAAATTTAACAAGTCAATCGTGTGCGAATGTACAAATATTGGGGCTGAAATTACCCCCCCCATTGTTAAATAATGTTAAAACAAGAAAAATCCCTATAAATGTAGGCTTTAGATTTAATTAAAGGGAAATAAACGAAGAATTTATAAATGATGTTTCAAGTAAAATCACTATCTTCGCATTTTAAGAGATGTTCTCGTTAGATAAATGCAATAATCAAATCGTAATTATATACTACTATGAAGAGTGACATTCAGATTGCTCACGAAACTGAGCTCCAACGTATTGAGAATGTGGCTGCCAAGATGGGTATTGCCGCCGACGAACTCGAACACTATGGTAAGTACATTGCAAAACTGCCTTTAAGCCTAATTAGTGAGCAGAAGGGCAAGCTCATTCTTGTTACTGCCATCACTGCTACCCGTGCCGGTATTGGCAAAACCACCGTATCAATAGGCCTTGCGCTTGGCCTTAACAAAATAGGCAAGAAGGCTGTTGTTGCTCTTCGCGAGCCCTCGCTCGGCCCCTGCTTCGGTATGAAGGGTGGTGCTGCCGGTGGTGGTTATGCACAGGTGCTTCCTATGGAGAAAATAAATCTGCACTTTACCGGCGACTTCCACGCAATTACATCGGCCCACAATATGATTGCTGCGCTGCTCGATAACTATCTATACCAGCACGCAAAAGAGGGCTTCGGTCTTAAGGAGATTCTGTGGCGCCGCGTGCTTGATGTGAACGACCGCTCACTGCGCTCCATCATCACAGGCATTGGCCCCGCCACAAACGGCCTTGTGGAGCAGGCGGGCTTCGACATCACTCCCGCATCGGAGCTTATGGCTATATTGTGCCTCGCTTCTGACGAGGAGGATTTGCGCCGCCGCATCGAAAACATACTTTTGGGCTACACCTACGATGGTGCGCCCTTCACCGTGAAGGAGCTCGGTGTTGCCGGTTCCATTATGGTGCTGCTGAAGGATGCCATTCAGCCCAACCTGGTGCAGACAACCGAGAATACTCCCGCAGTGGTGCACGGCGGCCCGTTTGCAAATATCGCTCACGGCTGTAATTCGCAGCTGGCCACAAAAATGGCTCTTGCCCACAGCGAATATACAATTACCGAGGCAGGCTTCGGCGCCGACCTTGGTGCAGAGAAGTTCTACAATATCCTGTGTCGCAAGAGTGGCTTGCAGCCCGATGCCACAGTGATTGTTGCCACAGCGCAGGGCTTGAAGATGCACGGTGGCGTGGAACTCGACAAAATTAAGGAGCCCGATATGGAGGGCTTGCGCAATGGCCTTGCCAACCTCGACCGCCACGTTGCAAACCTGCAATCGTTCGGTCAGTCGGTTATTGTGGTGTTCAACCGTTTTGCCACCGACACAGACGAGGAGATGGCTCTGCTGCGTGCTCACGTGGAACAGGAGTTGGGCTTGCCTTTTGTTATCAACAACGCCTTTGCATTGGGTGGTGAGGGTGCTGTTGAAATGGCGCAGATTGTGGTTGATACAATAGCCAACAACCCCTCGAAGAAACTGCAATTCACATATAGCGACGAGGATGCCATAACTACAAAAATTGAAAAGGTTGCCAAGAATATCTATGGCGCGGCATCGGTTACATTTGCCAAGCCCGCTATGGACCGCATAAAACTTGCCGAAAAGCTCGGTATGTCGGCTTTCCCCGTGTGCATAGCAAAGACACAGTTCTCCTTCAGTGCCGATGCCAAACAGTATGGTGCCGTCAAAGGCTTCAACCTACAGATACGCGACGTGGTGCTCAACGCGGGTGCTGAAATGATTGTTGCCATTGCGGGCGACATCATTCGTATGCCCGGCTTGCCCAAGGACCCCCAGGCCAACCACATCGACTACATTAACGGAGAAATCGTTGGTCTCAGCTAAATTATAATATAAGGCTATGGCACAACCACTTGCAGAACGCTTGCGCCCCACCTCTTTTGAAAATTATGTGGGGCAGCAGCACCTCGTTGGCGAGGGTGCTGTGCTGCGCCGTATGATAGATTCGGGGCGCATACTTTCGTTCATTATGTGGGGCCCTCCCGGCACGGGAAAAACCACCATAGCCAAGATTATAGCTCATAAACTCAACCGCCCCTTCTACACCCTCAACGCTGTGTCGTCGGGTGTGAAGGAGGTGCGCGAGGTGATAGACAAGGCAAAAAACTCACCCCTCTTTTCGGGTGGCGGTGCAATACTCTTTATAGATGAGATTCACCGCTTCAACAAGTCGCAACAGGATTCTTTGTTAAGCGCGGTGGAAACAGGCGTTGTCACCCTCATTGGCGCAACAACCGAGAACCCATCGTTCGAGGTAATACGCCCATTGCTATCGCGTTGCCAGTTGTATGTGCTCAAGTCTCTTGAAAAAGAGGATTTGATGCAGCTGCTCAACTACGCAATAACCACCGATGAGGCTCTTAAAAGCCGTGGCGTGCGCCTGCAAGAGACCGACGCAATGCTGCGTTACAGCGGTGGCGATGCACGCAAGTTGCTCAACATACTGGAGCTTGTGGTGGAGGCTGATGGCGAATCGCCCGTTGTCGTTACCGACGACAAGGTGGTGCAGTGCCTGCAGCAGAGCCCGCTTGCATACGACAAAGAGGGTGAGATGCATTACGACATTATATCGGCCTTCATAAAATCCATTCGTGGCAGCGACCCCGATGCAGCCCTCTATTGGCTTGCCCGTATGATTGAGGGAGGCGAGGCTCCCGAATTCATTGCCCGCCGCCTCGTAATATCGGCATCGGAGGACATCGGTCTTGCCAACCCCAACGCCCTGCTGCTTGCCAATGCGGCATTCGATGCCGTGATGAAGATAGGCTGGCCCGAGGGGCGCATACCCCTTGCCGAGGCTACGGTGTATCTTGCCACATCGCCCAAGAGCAATTCGGCATATATGGGCATAAACAGCGCTTTGGAAAAGGTGCGCGAAACGGGCAACCTGCCTGTGCCTCTGCACTTGCGCAACGCTCCCACTAAACTTATGAAGCAGCTTGGTTATGCCGATGGGTATAAATACAGCCACGACTATCCCCACCACTTTGTCAAGCAACAGTTCCTACCCGACGAGGGCCGCACATTCTCCTTTTGGCAGCCGCAAGATAACCCTGCCGAGCAAAAGATAAAGGCTTGGATGAATTTTTGCTGGGGCGAGGATAGGAAATTTTCGAAATAAAACCAATGAGGCTGACTAAAAAGTATTTTTTAGCAGCCTCATTTTCAGGGAGATGAATAAAAAGATGTAGTTTAAGGCTTGCGCAGCCTGAAAAACCGCAGTTTACTGGGCGTAAATGAGGATTTTGAAGGCAAGCGTAACGCAAAAA
>JAFVSR010000050.1 GCA_017503645.1 Bacteroidaceae bacterium
AGGATAGGGAACGTCTTTTCTCGCCTTTCTTCTCAACAAAGGCCAACGGTCAGGGTCTGGGTCTTATGTTCGTGAGAGAGATACTGTCGAAGCATAACTGCCGTTTCTCCCTGTTGACCGGCAACGACGGCCTCACACGCTTCGAGATAGTTTTTCCTTAAAGACTTTTCAGTCATTGGCTTGTCCGTGGTTTTTTAGTTCTCTCTTTTTTGCAATCGTTGGGATGACAGAGTTTGTTTTTACAAAAATCCACAAATATTCATAGTATGTTTGTAAGATTGCTTGTAGTGCACGTGCATTTTGGTAAAAAATATAGGATAATTGAACTTTATTTGTAAATTTGCAATCCACTATAAAAGAAAAAATAACTAACCATGATAGCAGTATTAAAACACGGAGTAACAAAGTCACAACAGGATAATCTTGTCCATTGGCTTGAGTCGCAGAATGTGCGTGTACATGTCTCGGAAGGTGAGATGCAGACAGTCATCGGCCTCATAGGCGATACACGCAAGATAGATATTGACCTGCTTGCGGGTCTTGAGATAATTGATAGCGTGACACGCATTACCGACCCTTTCAAGAGCGCTAACCGCAGCTTTCACCCCGAGGATACGGTTGTGACCGTGGGCAAGGGTGAGAATGAGGTGAAAATCGGTGGCGGAAACTTTGCAATAATGGCCGGTCCTTGTTCTGTTGAGAGCGAGGAGCAGATTCTTACCGTTGCACGTGCTGTAAAGGCATCGGGCGCGAATATCCTGCGTGGCGGTGCCTTCAAGCCCCGTACTTCGCCATACGATTTCCAGGGATTGCGTGCCGAGGGTCTTCAGTTATTGTTGAAGGCGCGTGAGGCAACAGGTCTGCCTATCGTTACGGAAATCATGAGCGCATCGCATCTCGACCTCTTTGCCGATGTCGATATCATTCAGGTGGGTGCACGCAACATGCAGAACTTTGAGCTTCTCAAGGAACTGGGACGTTGCGACAAGCCTATCCTGCTCAAGCGCGGTATGTCGGCTACGCTCAAGGAGCTTCTTATGAGTGCCGAGTATATAATGTCCGAGGGTAACGAACAGGTGATTCTTTGCGAACGCGGTATACGCAGCTACGACAGCTACACACGTAACGTGCTCGACCTTGCTGCCGTTCCTGTGCTGCAGGGGCTCACACACCTCCCGATTGTCGTCGACCCCAGCCACGCAACGGGCGTGTCACGTCTTGTGCGTCCTATGGCTTGTGCCGCAACGGCTGCCGGTGCCGACGGTCTTATCATCGAGGTGCATAACGACCCGGTGTGCGCCCTTTGCGACGGTGCGCAGTCACTCACTCCCGAGCAGTTCGACGAGGTGGCACAGCGCGTGCGTGAGATTCGTGGCATAATGCATTGATCATGACTGTAGGAGTAGTTGGATTAGGACTTATAGGCGGTTCGGCAGCCAAGGCTTTCAAGGCTGCCGGACACTCTGTTTATGCCTTTGATATAAACAGGCAGATAGTGGGCTATGCACAGCTTGAGGGTACGGTAGATGCCGAGCTGTCGGCCGATAACCTGTGCCGTTGCGACCTTGTGCTGCTCACTGCGACACCGCAGGCGGTAATAGGTTATATTGGCGAGAATGCGGAGCATATCTCCCGTGAGGCACTTGTTGTCGACTTCTGCGGTACCAAGCGCGCCGTGTGCGAGAAGGGCTTTGCCCTTGCTGCGGAGTATGGCTTCACTTACGTTGGCGGTCACCCTATGGCCGGCTTGCAGTATTCGGGCTACAAATACTCCAAGGCAACACTCTACAACGGTGCCTCGTTCATCATGGTACCGGCGGTACACGATGACATTGCTCTGCTTGACCGCGTGAAACAGGCGTTGCAGCCGTTGGGCTTCAAGAAGTTCGTGGTAACGACGGCCGATTTCCACGACCGCATGATTGCCTACACCTCGCAGATGTGCCACGTTGTCTCCAATGCTTTCATAAAGAGCCCTTCGGCAAAGTTCCACAGGGGCTACAGCGCAGGCAGCTTCCGCGACTTTACCCGCGTGTCACGCCTGAACGAGGATATGTGGACCGAGTTGTTCCTTGAGAACAAGGAGGCTCTTCTTAATGAACTTGATTTGTTGATAAACTCTCTCCGGGAGTATCGTGAGGCGATAGTCCACGATGATGCCGATACTCTGCGCGCCCTGTTGCGCGACGGCAGGATTGCGAAGGAGGAGGCTGAAAAATAAGACCTTTCGGCCGGTGAAACGATATTTACATTAATAATGCAGCAATTGCCTGTCATCCCGAATCGAAGATCGACGCCCGTAGGGGCCAAAGTCAACCCCTCGTGAGGGATCTCAAAGAAGCATTTTGGGATATCTCACATACGTTCGATATGACAGTGATACAACATCTAACTATAGATTAAACCTGTATATGCAGTACAATACAATACACGTTGAGGCTTCGCGCAGTTATGATATTCTCATAGGCCGCGGTATTCTTGCAGGGTTAGGCGGGTTCAT
>JAFVSR010000051.1 GCA_017503645.1 Bacteroidaceae bacterium
CTGATGACTCAATGACCAAATACTGCACAAGCAGCAGTGATGGTACCATTGATAACAAAACCACCCTTGAATCCTGCGATGATGTAGTCACCGTTAAATGGGGTGGCTCTTGGCGTATGCCCACCACAGAAGAACAACATGAACTCATAGACAAATGCACTTGGGAATGGACCACCCTTAACGGTGTTAACGGTTACCGCGTAACCGGCCCCAACGGCAACAACATATTCCTGCCCGCTGCGGGCTACCGCCTCGGTACGGGAGTCTACGATCAGGGTTCCTACGGCGACTATTGGTCGAGTTTGTTGGACAGCTACCTCAGCGACGACCTCGCCTACTACCAGTGCTTCAAAAGCCGCATCTACGACTGGATCTACTACCACTACCGCTGCTGCGGCCGCTCGGTGCGCCCTGTGTGCCCATAAACAACCCATAAATCCCGGTTCTGCCGGGATTTATTGTTATAGTGCCTTGATTAAAGAACGATTGAACGCAACAGAATAATTGATTTTATCGCCTACCCCCTACGGGTACTCCCTCTTTATTACAAAAAAGAGGGAGAGTTTTATTACTCCTCCTCCGTGAGAGGAGGGGGACCGCTTGCGGTGGAGGAGTCTTTAATTACTTTTGTTTGCGTTCTTCTTTCGGTCAGACACATCGGTCTGCCCCTGCATTGTGGATGGTTGTTATTTGCCGTAGGGGCGCACCGGTGTGTGCGCCCGGTTTTCCATAGCTTGTGTATTTTATTTCCTCGGTCGGCAAGCCGCCAGCCCCTCTATTATTATGGTTTTTGCAAGAGAATTATGAAAAAATAGGTTTATAAAAATCATTTCTTTTAATGACCGCAAACATCCTTGCCACAATTTTGGCTCTTAATGCATTTATGACAGTCATCTTGTTTTTACCTTCTTCCACTTTTCTCAAATAATACTCTTTCATTTCTCCACCGGCTTTGCTGACAAGTGAGACGGCAGAAAGATGAAGGAGTGTTTTAATACACTTGTCGGCACGGTGCGAAACCCTTGCTCTTGAATGCTGGCTGCTACCAGATGTGTATCGGAACGGTGCCAGGCCTGCAAAACAATTGAATTGTCTTGCATTATCAAAACGAGTAAAGGCCTCTGTAACGACAATCATGTTAAGTGCAACAACGGGGCCTACACCGTCAATGGACTGCAACAGCCTGTACTGTCTCGAAAGAACTTCTGTTGAATTCACGATACATTCCATCTCCTCTGTTATGGAATCTATGACTTCTTGCAGGTTCTTCATCAGTTTCTTCAATCTCTTTGCCTTCTCTTTATATATGCTTTCAGGCATATACTCCTTCTGGTCCTTCATCTGTGCCTTGTACTTGGCAAGATCCGCGACATAAAGGCTGCGCTCTGCTTCAAGTTGTTTGAGTCTCTCTATCTCTTGGTCAGGGCGTTCGTAGAGTCGCACCTTATCCTCAAAACGGGCTGCATATATCGCTATGCGCTTGGCATCTATCTTGTCGTTCTTGCCACGTTGTACTCCCGATGAGTATTTGATGTTCGACGGGTGCTCAAGCCAAAGCTTGCACTCGACAGCCTCACAAGCACATACAAGCGGATAGGTGTACTGTCCTGTATGTTCTGCACACACCAGCATCTGTGCATTACTTATACCGAATTCATCCTCCAACTGATGTATCAATGCTGTTACTGCACTTGGATGATTGGCAATAACATCCTCACGTACGACCTTGTTTTCAAACATTACACAGAAGTCGAGCTTCTTTTTTGATACATCAACACCGATAAAATAAAAATTATTCATACATTTGTACATCTTTGTGAGGTAAAGGAACTTGAACTTAACCTAAAAACCTTAACAGATTTTCAATTTAAATTATTATACAGGTCTGGGTTCAAGCAAGGCGGGGAGACCAAATAAAGGGATGGAGCTCGTTCCATACAAGAGGCTGGTTCACTCTCCGCCTTCCTTTACATCAGTTAAACATCATAGGCAAATATAATTATTCTACTTTATCTTTTTTCTCTTGCGCAAATCTAAGGTATCAGAGGGACAGTTGTTCTTGTTGTTGTTTATTTGCCTGTGTGTTTTTGGGCAGACACATCGGTCTGCCCCTGCATTGCGCGTTTGTTTTTGTCGGTGGAAGAGTTATCTCTATATTATTACCTAATTTGAAATACTCTCCCCATATTCTTGCAACCCGTTTGCAGAAAATAAATATTACTTTCGCGGTGTAAATTGCGAAAGTAATAAGTTATTATGAAGAACATATTCCTTGCGACAATCGCGGCGGTTGTCATTTGTGCCTGCGGGCACGTTCACAAGGGCGAAGAGGCCCATTCACACGAACATCCTGTGTTGAGCGCGACAAAATACAGTCCATCGGTGGAGCTGTTTGTGCAGTACGATGAACTTGTTGCGGGGCACAAAGCCTCGGTGACAGCTTATGTAACCGAACTCCCGTCGTTCAAGCCCTATGCGGGCGGCGCGGTAAAGGTTTCGCTCGATGCGGGTGGTAACCGCGAGTCGTTTATGGTGGAGCCTGCGCACAAGGGTGTGTACAGTTTTGCCTTGTCGCCCAAAGAGGCGGCGGTGGGCAACCTCATCTTCGAGGTCGGCGGTGAGCAATTGCCCGTACACGTTCACATAGAGAGTGGGGAGCATTCCCACGGCCATCACACAGCCCACAAGGAGGAGCACCACGGGGAACACCCGCACGCCGATGCCGGGCACGCTCATTCTCACGATGAACATTCCCACGCTCACGCAGGCGAGGCTGCCCACAGTCACGAAAACAACATATCCTTTTCAAAGGAGCAGAGCTGGAAAATTGATTTTGCCACGGCCGTTGCCACAAAAAGCTCTTTTAACGGGGCAGTGAAGGTGGCAGCGCGCGTAACAGCTACCCCCGATAACTTTACCACTCTTGTTGCTGCAACCGCCGGCAAGGTGCAGTTCGCAGGCAATGTGGTTGCCGGCAAGGCTGTGAAGGGCGGTGAGCCGCTTTTCCTTCTCGACGGCGGCAATGTTACCGATAATGATGTGGCGGTGAAGTTCGCCGAGGCCGAAAGCAACTACAACGTTGCAAAGAGCGACTTTGAGCGCAAGAGCGAGCTTTACAAGGGTAACATTGTGTCGAAGCGC
>JAFVSR010000052.1 GCA_017503645.1 Bacteroidaceae bacterium
AGATATATACACTATTATAACAATGATAGGATCAAACTGAGGCTAAATGGAAAAAGCCCGGTGCAATACCGAGCTTTATTCCAATCTAAGAGCGCCTCTTAATAATGTTAAACCGTCCAACTTTTGGGGGTCACATCAAAGATCAATCAAGCGTTGTTCATCCAATGACAATTCTTGGTTACACAACAATTGATTTGAAATACTAGCAAAGGCATTGGCTTTTGAAAGCATACGCCTTTCTATATCTGTCAAGTTGCAATATTGAACTGAATCATTTATTTCTGCGTTAAAATCACCATTTAAATTAGACTGCAAAGTTACACGAATAAATAACCAAATATAGGCTTTAATAGAACCTGCAAAATCTTTATTGAATTTCTTCTCGTCACACTTTCCGCTCAGTAATAATTCTAACGCTTTTTTATTTGCTGTACTAACACCTTTACAATCATTGAGACATATGTCTTTTACATTTTCAAACATCCCTCTAAATTGCAGAAACACCCTATAAGGTGATTGATTTTGAAAAATCGTGTTTAGTTTTTTTATTTCAGTTTCTATATCCTCAGCTGTGAGAAATTCACAAAAATCACACCACTCCGAATATGATATACTAAATATTCTAAAAGACTCACAGAACAACTTATGCACTTGTAAAAACCACTCCAAATCGTGTATGATTGTTTCTCTTCTTTCCATTATACCTATACCTACTATTAATATTAACTATATTTCATCTATTTGTTGTAACAATGCCCTTCTTTCTTCTGGGGACAAACTCCTCAAAGCTTCCAACAAATCTTTTTTGTTTGTCGTCGGTTTTTCATTTTTAAAAACCCGCTTTATAGTTGCATCTTGGCTTTCTACATCAAACTTACTTAAATACGCTTCTGTTATTGATAGCGAAGAATGACCTAATGCTTTGCTTATATCATAAACATTCGCTTTTTTCTGTCTTGCAATATTTGCAAAAGAATGACGAGCGATGTGCATACTGACTTTTTTGTCGATTCCTGCCATAGTCGCTATTTTTTGCAGATATTTATTCAATAAGCTGTTTTTTGAATTCACTGTTTTTGCAAGCTGTTTCCTTATTTCAGCAGCCAGTCTAATCCTATCTTCCCAAGTTATAGCCTTCGCATAGACAGCATTATTATCCAATAAAGGAAATATATAATCAGTTGTCCTATTCTGTAAATCTACATACTTTTCAACAATCTGCAAAGCCTCATCAACCAAAAGAACTTCTTTTATACGCTCAGTCTTATTCATACGATAGCTTATTCTCCAGCCACCGTTTGTATTAACAACATTAGTTCCACGTAATTGTATCAAATCTCCTGCTCTTATACCAGCACAATAAAATGAGAGCATAAAACAATTTCGTGTATGCCACAATAAACTGTTCTCCTCTAATTCAAGCTGGTTGATTTTCTCCAACTCCTCAAAAGTCAATTTTTCTTTATTTGTTTCAATTGTTTCGTAAGAAAAACTATCAAATGGGTTATCTTTTAGAAACAAACCATGTTCTTTCAACTCTGTACGGCCTTTATTATATATGCTTTTGAAAATATCAAACAGTTTTGCTATTGTGTTAGGATGAAGTGTCTGCCCAGGCTTCTTTATTATCGGACATTTTTGTAGATATTTCTTAAAGCGATTCAGCAAAGACAGCGTTATTTCATTAAAAAGCAAATCTCTTTTTAGGGTAGAAATAAACTTGCTATACCTCTCGCTATTGTACGATGATATATCTATAACCTTCTGAGCTGAGACTCCATTTAGAAAGAATTTGAGTTTATTTATGAAAGTTATATACTTCTCTGCAGTGAAACTACTTCCAGATTCCATCGTATCTTTTGCATAATTTTCTGCATACTCTATAAACGAAAAGACCATCTCCTCTTGTTTACTTGCATCTACGATTGAATTTGCATGACCACGACCTTCCTTTTTCAGTCCCCTATACTTGTTCTTTATATTTTCCATTTCTTCGTCAAGTATAGAGTTCCACTTTTCAGCTAGTGGTTCTTTTGATGAGATTCGCTGACGCTTACTCTGCCAATGATTTATATCAAGCAATTCTATAGATGTCGCAATTTTACGATGCTTGCGATTTTCAGTTATTCTAATGAATATTTTATATCGACCTTTTTTATTTGGCCTTTTATTTATCTCAAAGTTAAAAGTAACTGCCATATCTGCCTTTTGTTTATATTCACCAACAAATATACGACAAAGGTAGATTTTACATAAACATTACATAAACATTTTGGCCTTTTTATTACATTTTATTATATTCTAAGAATTTTATCACCTTTATATCTCATTGATATTCAGTGCTATTAAGGTGTAATAAAAAGTAACACAATGTATATTCAATAGTCCCGCTTCGAGTACTTCCTCAAACGCTAATTGCATATAGGCAATTAGCGTTTTTGTTTAGCCGGTAAAACCGGCTGAACATTACGAGGCGCACTCCCCGGGGGCAAAAACAGACCGAGGTGCGCAGCTGCGCACCTCGATCACGAGAAAATTTACTCTATAACTATATTGTGTATTTATAGTTCAATAGGTACTACTGTTACTTGCTCCAAACATCGCCCCAGGCACCATTCTGCTTGTTGGTGGCAGAGGGTTTTGTCTCGTCGACCACGGGGATTCTATTTGAATCATTACAGATAAAGCTATCTACAAACATATTTACTGCGCTGGCAGTGGGTTTTACATAAGTATTCTTCATTTTCGTCTGTTTTTATACCCGCAAGTGGGTCCCCCCACTTGCGGGTGTTGTTAGTATTAGTTATTTATCAATAAACCACTTTTTTGCCGTTGATGATGTACATACCACCCTTCACAGGCTCCTCTACAGGACGGCCACTGAGGTCGTATATTGTACCGTCGGCTGCATTGTCGGTCTCTACGATATCGACGCCGGTTGTGCCTTCGAAGCCTTCATCGCCACGGGCTACTATGCGGATGGTTTTTGCAGCTGAAGTGGCGTAGGGTGAATCGTCATTGGCGCTGATGGTGAGATAGAGACGGTGGGGTTTCAAACCAGCGGTCAGGGCCCAGTCGCCATCGGTGCTTATTGCATAGCAACCGGTGAGGTCGGCTGCCTCAAGTGCCTTGTAGGTTGACTTGAGCTGGAAGGTGTGTGATACCGATGTAGTGGTTATTACCTTCTCGGCTGCGGCAAAGAGGGTGGCATCTGTCTCTACAATCTGGAGCGCGCATGCGTCGGCGTTCTTAGGACGGATGAAGTAGGGGTAATTGGCCTTGAGCATCACGTCGTTAAGTTCGTTGGCAGTGAGCTTGAGTACCTCCATTTCAAAGGTTTCGAATGTGCCGTTGTTATCATTGTCGTAGCTGTGCATTGTGTTGTAGTAGGCTACTTCGTAGTTATCGGCAAGGTTCTTCAGAGATACACTGAAGGGGAGGTACAAGGGGTTCCAGATGCCTTCGATGAGAGTGCGGTTATAGGTGAGTGTGCCTATAATCTTGTCCTCGGCCTGGGTGTAGTCGAGTGCGTCGGCATCGTTTATGGTGAACGCGCGAAGGAAGCCGGGGTTAAAGTCTTTTGCTTCGTACTCGTATGCTCCTACCTCGTAGATGTTTTCACCATTCACCAATGCTTCGGCGGCGGCGTCTTGGCCCTTCGAGTTGTCTACGACGCTAAGTTCGAGCTTAACCTCTATGTTGGGGTTTGCCTCCAATACGGTTTCGGGGATGTACAACGCGCAACGGAAGTCTTTAACACCGGTGCAGATGTAGTCGTACTTCTGGCCAAGGCCCACGCCAAGCATCACGGGGTAGCGCACACCCTCTTCTATTTCGCTGAGAAGGCCCTCCACAGGTACCTTAACCCAACCAAACGAGCCATAGTAGCCTGCGAGGTAGCAACCCTCGGCGCTGAATGAGCCTTCCGCAAGGCCGGTGAAAGTGAGGACAAAGTCGCCATACCAATCGGCATAGGGGCTTGTTGCCATATCATCTTCATCTTGGTCGGCAAGGAACTGCATTACAAATGAAAGGGGCATATCGGGATCGGTCGCTGTTGTTCCCTTGAAACTGCCATCATAGATTGAGTACTCGCCACCGGGGATGGTCATTGCACCCAGGTTATTTACGGTTGCGGTGGGTTCCTCGCCTACCACGTAGTTGCCATTAAGGTCGGGCAGGGCGGCATAGCCGTCGATACACCATTCGGCTACATTCTGTGTATATACACCACCTGATATCTCGATGTTAGCAGCGTCACCGGCAGCTATTGTAGCCGCGATGTTGCCTGCACATACCAAAGTACCGTTCACTGTCAAAGTGCCGTTCACATTTACAGCACCACCGGTAGCAACGTTCATTGTACCGTTAGCAGTTACGAGGAATGCCTGTGTTGTCTCGAATGTAGCACCCTCGTTCACGTTCATTATACCAAAGCCCTCGAGGTTTACAGCAGCCTGGCCAAGGCCCATACCATTGTGGTTGTTCACAACAAGCTTAGAGCCGTTGTTCAATGTCACTGTAGCAGTAGCAGCCTCGCCGTTCTCAGTCTCACTTGCAGGACGGCCGGCAATACCGAAGCCATTCTTCACTGTGAGTACAGCACCTTCGCCGAGCTCTATTGCACCTCTATCGATAAGGTAATCGAGAGCAATTGTAGAGTTCTTTATTACCAAAGTACCGTCGTACTTATTATTTGTATCCTTCTCACGGCCTGATACGTGAATACCCAAACCGGAATTCTCGTTAGCAGAAGCGGATGTGAGGTTAGCCCCGTCGAATGTAACGGTGGCGTTACCTGCACCACCACGACCTACGTAGAACCAACCCTTGCTCCAGTCAACAGTTGCAGTACCTGTGATGGTCACGTTCTTGCCAAACACAGCACCGTTCATTGCAATGGCGGGGTCACCCTCGGCCCACAACAATGTTACAGTTTCACCGTCCTTGGCAGCTGCAAGAGCAGCAGCAAGTGTTTCATACTCAACCTCGCCAATCTTGGCAACGACAACCTCAGCCTCCACAATACCATAAGTGCCATCTGCGTTCTGCTCGCATGCAAAGCCCTCGGCACAGAAATCGGTCATATCCTGGGCATATGTACCACCGCTGATGATACCCTTGTTCCAGTTGGCAGCAGCGGGAACATATTTAGTTGTGATGCCACCGTTGAATGAACCGCCCTTAATCTCGGCAGAAACACCATACTCGGTAGCGCCGCCGTTCCAGTTGGCAAAACGTATGTTGTTGGCATTCTTTGTAGTCTCGAATGTTCCGTCGTTTATGGTGAGTGTACCAAGAGCAGCCACCTTTGTACCGTTCTGCATATCGACAGCACCCTTGATGGTACCGCCGTTGATTACGAGGTCGGCCTTGTTGGTAGCGCTAACGCAGAACATACGTATTGCAGAGTACTCGGCGCAGTAGATTGTACCGCCGTTGATCTCAACATAAGTATCGCGTATGCCGGAGTATGTATCAACTGCGTGAGGATAGCCGTTAGATGCCACTGTGGCAGAGCTGAGGTTCTCTATTGTACCGCCGTTGATTACAAGAACGCTACGGTTGTAGATAACGTCTGAGATATACTCGCCACCGTTACCGCTGTCGGTATAAGAGATTTTACCAGCCTTGCTCTCCGATGAGTCGTCGATAGTGAGCTTACCATCGTTGAGAATTATCTGGTAGCCGGCTGTCTGCTCCTTGGTCTGGCTTATTGTCTTGCCATTGAGGTCGAGAGCTATAGTCTTATCTGCGGGGATAGTCAAAGTCTCGGTCAATTCCACGTCACGGAGCAATGTGATAGTTTTGCCATCGGCTGCAGCTACAGCAGAAGCAAGGCTAAAGTATATAGTACCATCAATAGAAGCTACAGCATCATTTACGCTGGGAGTAACACCATTAGATGTTGTGATACCTACATTCTCCACTTTGATTTCTCCTGTAAGTTTACTTGTGGGATTACCACCATAGAGATAGCCAAGAGCATAGTTAGCATAGCTATCGCCATAGGCACCGGTATATGTTTTAATCTCCACATTGCTTGCAGACAGGTTTGAACCCGAAATAGGCTGTGTTCCATTGTTATCCTCTGCCATACCAACAATGGCGCCAAGGCCACCGGCAGCCGATGTAACAACCACATTCTCAACATTTGCGTTCATAATGTTGGTTGCACCTTCACCGCCATAACCAAGAATACCACCTGCACACCAGAATGTAGATGTAACGAGGCCCTTGTTATTACCCTGGCCATCACCTGTAGCAACAACAGAAACATTATCCATTACCACATATCCGTGGCCGGCAATACCACCAATGTATCCACGACCGGATATATATATATTACCGCTCAAGTGAACATTCTCAATCTTTGTGCTTGCATAAGCATTACCCACAACACCACCTACATAGTTACTATTATCGGTAGATTTAACAGTTACATTATTTAATTTGAGATTCTTTATAACTGCATTACCTGCTGTGCGTGCAAACAAACCAATACCATTACCGCTCTGTTCTACGTTGAGGTTCGAAATGGTGTGGTTGTCGCCATCAAATACGCCCTTGAACGAGCCGTGATCGCCACTCATAGAACCAATAGGATTCCAATTGATACCGGCAAGGTTTATGTCGGCTGTAAGTTTGAAATATTTATCGGCAAACTGAGTTGAACCATCTGCAGCCAACTCGTCAACCTTCTTTTGAAACCATACAAGGTCGTCAACATTGTTAATGAGGAAAGGAGAAGCCGCTGTACCCTCACCCGTGAGACCGGCAACGATAACTGTTACGTTATCTGCGGTCACGCCATTGGCAAGTGTAAGGTTTACACCCTCGGCAAATTCAACAGTGTCGGTTGTGCTATACAGCAATGTTACATTGCTACCCTCTGTTGCAACAGCTGCAGCCTGAGCTGCTGTTGCGTAGATTTTGCCATCGACAAGCACACCGCAAGCGCCGCTGTCGTTAACACACACAGGAGCAACATCCGATGTTACAGCAGTTCCGTTAGGATCACCGTCAAGGTCGAGCTCGAGTGTACCTGTGCTTGAATAGGTGTTGTTCTCGAGAACTACACTCGCGCCGTATGTGAGAACGATAGCGGGCTTCGAACCGTCTCCATCAAGAGCACTGAAGTTGGTGTTCTTTACGGTGAGTTCTGTTGTTTTAGCCTTGCCCTCGGCATACATCTTTATACCGCGGTAGTTGTCGAATACACAACCGTCAACAGTAACGTCAACATCGCCGTATGCCCAAAGACCGTACTTGTCCCAAGACATCTTGAATGTACAGTCGGTGTATGTTACATTGCCCGAAGAGGCGTATGCACCATTGGCAAACACGCAGCTGGTATAAGCAACCTCAACAACGTCGTAAACACCAAATGCCACGTTCATAAAGCCGGCATTGGTAATATAACCACCTTGTGACTTGCTCAGTGTCAAATCCTTGAATGACACCTTCTTGCCAGTGGCTGTAATGTAGCCCTGAACATCAAGATAAATCTCGGCATCTGTATCCTTACCAACAAAGTTGATAGAAGAATAGCTACCCGAGAACGCAGTGTTCAATGTCACCTTGTCGTAAACCTCCACAGTAACATCGCCACTCATTTCCCCTGCTGCAGTTAATGCATCTCCAAATGTGCTATATTCAGTTTCGCCAATTTTGGCAACCTGAGCATTAGCCTGGAAAGCAAAGCACAGCAATATCGCCATTAAGGCGAAAATGCGTAATTTTAGTTTCATAGATTAAAATAATTAAATTAAAGTAAATAACAGAAAATTATTTTTGATAAGTTTTATTCCTGCAATAGCAATTCCTCTTGCTTTTTATCATAGGCTATCGGCGTTTGCAATTCAACTTTATACCTTATTATATATTATGGACCATTCATCAAAACCAAGAAGTTACCGACATAGCACACAAAAGCGGCCCGCCAAGTAACGGCTTTTGCAACCGCACATAGAGAGTCCAACACGAAATCGTGTGCAAAGTTACAAATGATAGGTCTAAAATTACCCCCCCAATGTTAAAATATGTTAATATATGTGTTAAAGGCCGAAAAGAACCAAAAAGAACCGGGAAGAACCAAATACAAATCACGTTTTGGCCTTTTTGCACACCTAACAGCAGGTTAAAAGTGACAACGCGCGCGAACGCAAGCGCAAGATATTGAGGCTGTGCCAAAATGTCAAGCAGCTATCATTTCGGTATTCCGACGACCTTGAGGGAAGAAGAATCCCTTGTACCGGTGCAGAGATCCTTCGCTATCGCTCAGGATGACATAACGTTTTGATAGCAAATTTTCATTTTGACACAACCTGCACAGATAAGAAAACGCAGTTTTTGCAATGGCTTTTTTATAGGAAAACGCGGTTTTTATAATTGTTTTTTTACAGGAAAACGCACCTTTTGCCAAAAAAAGGCATTATATTTGCACCAAAAACAAACTGCAATATGTTATATAGAAAAATCACAAAACGGATTGAAGAATATTTCTCATCGGATTCCGACAGAATGCTGCTGATTGACGGCGCTCGACAAATTGGAAAATCATACATTATCCGATATGTAGGAAAAAATACATTCTCTAACTTTATTGAAATAAATATGGAAGAGGACAAATTGGGGGACCGGGTTTTCGCTGATGCTAAAACCACGAAAGATTTTTATATGGCGCTGAGCATTGTCGCAGGCGACAAGATGAAAGAACGAGAGAACACACTCGTATTCATTGATGAGATACAAGCATATGACCATCTTCTTACTCTTGTAAAATTCTTGATGAAAGAGAAGAGGTTTACCTATGTTGCAAGCGGCTCTCTGCTTGGAGTGACATTAAAGAACACCCAATCCGTCCCCATCGGCAGCCTGGATGTACAGCATATGTATCCAATGGATTTTGAGGAGTTCCTATATGCCAATGGTGTAGGAGAGCTTGCCATCAAAGCTATGAGGGAAAGTTTTAACAAACAGGAGGCATTATCGGAAGCGATGCACAACAAAATAATGGATCTCTTTAGAAAATACCTATTGGTAGGCGGGCTGCCAAAGGCAGTTGAGGTATTTGTAGAGAGCCGTAATGTGGTAGAATTCCGTTCTATTCAGAAAGAGGCTTATGATTTATATGGTGTCGATGCATCTAAATATGAAGAAGAACACAATAAAAAACTAAAGATACGACGCATCTTTGATATGATTCCGTCAAACCTTGAGAACAAGAAGAAGAGGGTTGTAATTAAGGATATCGAAGATAAAAAGTGGAAAAGAAGCAACGACTATTTAGATGAGTTTGATTATCTAATTTCTGCCGGCATAGCATTGGAAGTAAAGGCTATAAGCACACCAACATATCCTATGGTAGAAAACAGCGGTAAAAACTTATTGAAACTCTACCTGAACGATGTAGGCATCCTATCGGGTATATTTTATCGCAACAACATCAAGGCCATAATGTCGGACATAAACAGTATAAACCTCGGTTCGGTTTACGAAACTGTTGTAGCACAAGAGTTAAAGGCTCACGGATATGGCTTATACTACTATGACAACAAGAAAAATGGCGAGGTTGATTATTTGATTGACGATGCCGACAATTTGTCAAATATTCCCATTGAGGTAAAATCCGGTAAAGACTACACCATTCATAGCGCTTTGGACAAGTTCCTATCCAATAATGAGTATAACATAAAAAAAGCCTATGTGCTATCAAATGAGCGGAATGTATATGTAGAGAACGAGATTATATATATGCCCATATACTACGTTATGTTTTTCCATAACATCTCGAATGTAATAGAGGAATTCTTGGACTGATTATAATATTACATAACAATATTGATTTGTTACCGTAAAAAAACGCAGGAGCGCAGGCTCTCCCTCTAAAATAGAGGGAGTACCCGAAGTGGGGGAGTTTGTGCGCCCTGTGAAAACCACCGGCACAAGATATTGAGGCTGTGCCAAAATGTCAAGCAGCTATCATTCCGGTATTCCGACGACCTTGAGGGAAGAAGAATCCCTTGTACCGGTGCAGAGATCCTTCGCTATCGCTCAGGATGACACAAACAGACAGGCAAATTTGGTGGAAAACGGCAAAACAGCAAAATAAATTTGGTAGGAAGCACAAAAAGGTTTGAATTTCTCCTTGCTCAAATCACAAATTTGCCAATAAAGAACGGTTTGTAAACGGGTTTTTGAAAAATAATTATATCTTTGCGGTAAAGCGCAAGTAATGCATTGCCGCAAAGAGCGGCGACAAGGCGCAAAACGCGCGATGAAAAGAGGCTTTTTAGATTATGAATATAGTTATAGCACCCGAGTATGAATCGTTGCGCGGGCTCATAGAGAGAGCGCCGGCGATAACCGACAGCAACAAATGCAAAGTGCTCTTCAACGGGCGCAACAAGATTGTGCAGCTGGAACCCTGCGAGGGACACACTCTTGTGGTAAAGAGGTATAAGCGCCACGATTGGTTCAAAAGCATTGTATATACGTTGTTCAGGCCAAACAAGGCACGCCGCTCGTTCGAGAATGCAAGGGAACTGCGCCGCCGCGGTTTTGAAACACCCCACGAGGCGGCATACATTGAGGTGAAAAAGCACGGCCTCATCACACAGGTGTACTACATTTGCGCCTACACTGCCAAGGGCCCCATTCGCACCGAGCTCATAGACAACGAGCCATTTGACCGCGAACTGGCAACGGCCTATGCACAATATGTGGCATCGCTGCACAAGGCGGGCGTGCTGCACCGCGACCTCAACCCCACCAACGTCATTTACGAAAAGAGCGCCGAGGGATACTCCTTTGAACTTATAGACATAAACCGTATGCAGTTCTTCGACGGTGCGGTGCCAAAGGCGGAATGTATGGAAAACCTCACCCTCTTTTGGTGGCTCACCGATGTGTACAGGTTTGTACTCGACACCTACGCCGCAGCTTGCGGGTGGACACAAAGCGACATAGCGCAAGCCATTGAGGTGAAACAGCGTCACGACCGCAACTGGGTGAGGCGCAAGAGGTTCACACGATTCCTGAAACACCACATATTAAGAAAATGAAATACTACATTGAAATTGCAACCATCAACAAGGCCAAGCGCGACATAGACGAGATATGCCGCCTTGAGGGATACACCAACCTCACCCGTCACAATTTTGGCGAGAGTGGCGTGGGCCGTTTCCTCACCAAGTTGTTTGCCGTGGGCAACATATTGGCGAGCCTTAAAAAGGGGGATACGCTCGTTTTGCAGTATCCGATGAAAAAGTTTTACAAAACAGCCTGCCGCCTTGCACGCGCAAAGGGGGCCAACGTGGTAACCATAATCCACGACCTGGGCGCCTTTCGCCGCAAGAAACTAACCCCCGCACAGGAGAACCGCAGGCTGGCGCTCACCGACTACCTCATAGTGCACAACCCCACTATGCGCGACTACCTTTTGCAGCACGGTTTCAAAGGCGGCATACATTGTTTGCAGATTTTCGACTATCTGTCGGAAAAATCGCCTGCGCAATACCCCACCCCGCACACACCGCGAAAGGTTGTTTATGCCGGTAATCTGGGGCGCTGGCGCAACGAGTTCCTTTACAAACTCGATGGCTGCGTAAAGGATTACAGCATAGACCTTTATGGCAAAGGTTTTGACGAAGCACAGAACAGATGCAAGCAAATGCACTACCACGGTTTCATATCGTCCGACGACTTCATAAGCCGCGTGGAGGCCGACTTTGGAATTGTGTGGGACGGCGACTCCACCACCGAATGCACCGGCGCCTGGGGAGAGTACCTGAAGATAAACAACCCGCACAAGACATCGTTCTACCTGCGTGCCGCCGTGCCCGTCATCGTGTGGAGCAAAGCCGCTATGGCACCATTTGTAAAGGAGAACAATCTGGGCCTGGTGGTAGATTCAATAGAGCAGATTGAGGAGCGACTTGCCGCCCTCACCAACGAAGAATATGCACAAATGAAGGAGGCTGCCACCGCTATGAGCAAGCGACTTGCCGATGGCTACCACTTCAAGGCCGGCATAAGTGGTGCCGACGAGTACCTGGCAAACAAAAAACAGTAACCCATCACCAATGAGAAAAGTTCTTATATTAACAGGCGACGCTATGGTGACCGCACGCCAAACCATAAACGGCAGCGGCACAAGCGACGACGGGCGCTACAAGTTTTTCATCAACGAAATTGACGAAAAGCCCGATTTCATCGTGGTAAAAGGCAAGGGCATCGATTGCGAGAAATATGTCGACGTGCCCAAGGAGCGCACTATGCTTGTAACCTGCGAGCCATACGGCATTGTGGGATACCCGCGTGGCTATTGCGACCAGTTTGGCACGGTGCTCGCCTGCCAGCCCGAACTGAAAGTTTCGCCCACAAGCGGCACAAGGCTTGTGAACACCCCTGCAGTGCTTCCCTGGTACGTGGGCGCGGTGTTCAGGAACGGCAAGGGGGTGGCCACAATGAACAGAGAGGATTTGCAGCGCGCCACACCCGAAAAAAGCAAATTTATGTCGGTGATTACGACAAAAAAAGCATTCACTAAAGGACACGTCGACCGCCTGCGGTTCATAAAAAAGCTGAAGGAGCACTACGGCGACAGAGTGGATGTGTATGGCTATGGGTTCAAGGATTTTGAGGACAAGTGGGAGGTTATAGCCCCCTACAAGTACCACATTGTGATAGAGAACTCTACCTGCGATTTTTATTGGACCGAAAAACTTGCCGACTGCTACCTGGGCGGTGCATACCCGCTGTACCACGGCTGCACCAACATTGGCGACTACTTTCCGCAAGGGGCATACACCGCAGTGGACATACGCGATTTCGACGGCTTTGTAAAGGCCGTGGAGCGTGTGGAGCGCGAGAGGGCTTTTGAGAACAGCGGCCCGCAGCTTGCCGAGGCCAAGCAGCTGGTACTGGGCAAGCACAATATGTTCAACATAATAGCTGCGGCGTTCGATGCCATAGAGGATACCACTACCACGGGCAGGGCACTGCTGAAGCCCGCAAAGAGTTTCTTTTCGTGGCACAACCTGTACCTGCACCTGTTCGAGTGGGGGTATTACAAATTCTTAAGCAAACATTTTGTATAACAATAACGAAGCAGGCGTATGAAGAATTTTACGGTAGGAGTGATTATATCCACATACAACAACCCGCGTTGGCTTGAAAAGACTTTGTGGAGCTACGAAAGGCAGACGGTTGCCCCAAGTGAAATAATCGTTGCCGACGATGGTTCGCGCGAGGAGACACGCCTGCTCATCGACAGCTTCCGCGCCACGCTGCCCATAAAGCACGTGTGGCACGAGGACGACGGCTTTCGCAAAACAAAGATACTGAACGATGCACTGCGCGTTGCCACTGCCGACTATCTCATATTCACCGACCAGGACTGCGTGGCACGCCCCGACTTCATAGAAACACACATACGCCACGCCCGCAGGGGGTACATCCTGTCGGGTGGCTACTTTAAGCTGCCAATGAGCATAAGCGAGCAGATTACCCGCGAGGATATAACGGAGGGGCGTGCATTCACACTGCCGTGGCTCAAGGAGCAGGGGCTCAAATGCAGCATAAAGTGCCTGAAACTTGTGAACCGCCCGTGGGTGGCCGCACTGATGAACTTCATAACCCCCACCAAGGCAACCTGGAACGGAATGAATTCAAGCGGCTGGCGCAGCGACATTCTTGCCGTGGCAGGTTTTGACGAGCGTATGCAGTATGGCGGCGAGGACCGCGAAATGGGCGAGCGCCTTTTCAATATGGGAATACGTTCGAAACAGATACGCTACTCGGCCATTGTGCTGCACCTCGACCACAAACGCCCCTATGTGAACAAAGAGGCATTGGAGCGCAACAAAGCCATACGACGCGAAACCAAGCGCGGGCGCGTGGTGGTCACTCCCTATGGCATAAAGTAGCAGCCCAAAAGGTTCAAAATCATACAATTTTATAAATCCATAGTGTATTTATCAAAAAAATAGGTATCTTTGCGTAATTGGCAAAGCTATGCTTTGTGCATAGCAGCCTACCAAGCAAAAATACCAAGGAACGGTGGTATTCGACACCGAGCGCAGCTACACCAAGATATTGCCGCAGGTGCGCCACGACTATAAATGGGGAGCTCATAAGAGGTTAAAGGATAAAATATTCAAGAAGAAAAAGAGATGATGCCGCCATTTCGGAGGCAGACAAGAAACGGGAGGTAAAGAGTATGGCAACCTATGAAATAAGACCACTGCAGCTGAAGATATTGGAAACGCTGCTTGCAATAGACGAAGTGTGCCGAAAGCATAACCTGCGCTACTACATAATAGCAGGCACTCTGCTGGGTGCAATGCGCCACAAAGGGTTCATTCCCTGGGACGACGACATAGACATTGCAATGCCCCGCAGCGACTACGACAAGCTGCTTGCACACAGCAAGGAGTGGTTGCCCGCGCAGTATGAACTCATTTGTGCCGAGAACGACACCAACTACCCCCACCCCTTTGCCAAGATACAGAACGCCGACACCACACTCATAGAGCGTGAGCATATGAACTACTTGGGCGGCATATACATAGACGTGTTCCCCCTTGACGGCGTGCCCGAAAACAGAATTGCCCGCCGCTGGCACTTCATAAAGTACAAGTTCTATGTAAAGGCACTATACTTCACATACCGCAACCCCTACAGGCACGGGCACGGCCCCTCGTCGTGGCTGCCCCTGCTGTGCCGCAAGCTGTTCACCGTAGAGGGCATACAGAAGAAGATGCGTGCCATAATGACAAGCCACGACTACGACAAGAGCAAGTATGTTGTGGACCACGACGACGGCCTCAAAGGAGTGATGGAAAGGAGTGTATTGGGCACACCATCGCCCATAAAATTCGAGAACGCTACGGTTATGGGTGTGGAACACCCGCACGACTACCTGCAACAGAAATATGGAGAGTATATGGTGGTGCCCCCACACACAAAGCAGCTACAACACAACTTCTTTTATCTGGACCTGGAGATGCCCTACAGGGAGTATGCAAAGAAGAATAACAGAGAGCTGACAAGATATTAAAGGCTATAAGATAATAAAACATACTACTATGGAACAGAAACAGATTTTTCTCGACAGAAACGAGTTCAACTACCCTCCATCGGAAGGAGTGAAGGAGACTTTGAAGAATTTTGATGTAAACAAATTGTGCTTCTACACACGCATCTACGACGAGGGCAAGAAGAGTATCTTCTCGGTGTTCCTCTCGGAGCTGTACGACATAGACGAGTCGCAGGTGCTGCTTGGCTATGGTGGCGAGGACATTTTGAAACAGGCTGTTCACTATTTCCTTACACTTGCCGATGGCAACAAGAAGATTCTTATCCCCAAATTCTCCTGGTGGTACTACAAATCAATTGCCGACGAGGTGGATGGCTGCACTATACAATATCCCCTTTACGAGGATGGCAATACATACAAATATGATATGGCCCGCATAAAGGAGATGATTAAGGAGGAGAAGCCCAAGATGCTGTTGCTGGCATCGCCCAACAACCCTACAGGCAACGGCCTCACACCCGCCGAGCTTGAGGAGCTGTTGATTGCCGCAGGCGACACCGTGGTGTTGGTAGATGAGGCATACGCTTCGTTTGTAACCGAGGACACTTCATACATCAAACGCCTCATAAACCAGTATGACAACCTCATCATTTCGCGCACACTGTCTAAGTTCTATGGCCTGCCCGGCTTGCGTATGGGATTCGGTTTCATAAGCAAGGCATTGATTCGCTTCATTAAGTACAGCAACAAGTACCTGGGCTACAACAGATTGTCGGAGGATGTTGCCATTGCCGCACTAAAGAGCGAAAGCCACTACCGCGAGGTTGCAAGAATGATGAACGAGAGCCGCAAGGCCTACGAGGAGGAGATTGGCTGCCTGCCCGGCTTCATCGTATATGAGTCGGTTGCCAACTTCATACTCATAAAATACCCCATTGCTCTGAAGAAGGCATTGGAGGAGGCATTTGCCGCGCAGAACTACAAGGTGAAGTTTATGAACGAGCCCGACATCAACGAGCATATGCGCATAACACTTGGCTTGCCCGAGCAGAACAGAATTGTGATAGATACAATAAAAAGAATTGCACAGCAATGAAAGCCATAATACTTGCAGCAGGCATTGCATCGCGCCTGCGCCCACTTACCGACAACACCCCCAAATGCCTGCTGAAGATAGGTGAACGTTGCCTGCTGCAACGCACCTTCGACGCACTCATCGAGAACGGCATAAAGGAGTTTGTAATTGTCACAGGCTACCTGAAGGAGCAGATAGAGGAGTTCCTGCAAAAGAACTATGCAGGTGTGAATATTACTTTCATACACAACGATGTTTACGACAACACCAACAACATCTATTCGCTGTGGCTCACACGCCCTGTGGCCGATGGCGAGGATGTGCTGCTGCTCGACAGCGACATACTCTTCTCGCCACAGATAGTAACACGCCTGTTGGCATCGCCGCAGAAGGATATTCTCGCGCTCAACAACCACCCGTTGGGCGAGGAGGAGATTAAGGTAATTGTTGACGAGCAGGGAATGGTGAAGGAGATAAGCAAGGTATGTTCCATCCCCGATGCCATTGGCGAATCCATTGGAATAGAGAGAATGTCGGGCAGCTACACCACCGCCCTCTTCAAGGAGTTGCAAACAATGATTGAGGGCGAAAAGGCCGATAATGTATTCTACGAAAAGGCTTTTGAGCGCCTCATACCACAGGGCCACACATTTGCCGTGATGGATGTGACGGACCTCTTCTCGGTGGAACTGGACACTGTTGAGGACTTTATGCAGGCCAAGCAGCTTATTCCGCAAGAGCTGTTTTGAGATATCTCACATACGTTCGATATGACATTTTACAAGTAATGTATAACCATTAAAAAGGGTGCCCCGGGGCACCCTTTTTAATGGTTATACATTCAACGCGGCGGAGCCGAAACCATAGAACTGCTCACCTGCAAAAGTTGAGGGCTTGCTGTATAGTTTTCGGTGGCCCGTGATAGGTGCTTTTATCTCGCTCCAAACTCCCCGGTGCTGATTATCGGGCATTCTCTCAATTTGGTTATATTTTTTATGTACTTTCTATGCCGATAGAAAGTACCAAAGAACTCTGCGCATATGGTCGCTTTCTTAACGGAAAACGTAGCTGATGTTTTTGGGGTGTCCGGAATTAAATGAAATTTAATCGGCAATACTTGTAGCAATAGGTCGCGTGCAACGCGGGTTGCGAATAACAAGTATTGCCAACTTGTAAATAAAAACTACGCTCAAACATTCGCTTCGCGCAAGCTCGGCTGCACTCGGCA
>JAFVSR010000053.1 GCA_017503645.1 Bacteroidaceae bacterium
CACGATTCGTAATCGCTCAGATGATGTTTATAAGAACGCTCTATCTCATCGCCGTTTATATGGCATAACGGTTCAAGCGAACGGGCCGATTGGGGATATGTCTCCAGGTAATGCTTTTAAAAAAGCCGCAAACTCCATTGGCCCCTATACTTTGCAGGTGAGCCGATAAAGCTCCCGTCGTCGCAAGCAACGCTGTGGCTCCGCGTTGCCATCGCCGTTTTTATAAAAGACACTCGATTGAGTGTCTTTTTTTTATATATGGTATTGACCTCCTCTCCCGGTAATGTGGGCGATGTCCTGCATTATGGCATCGTCTTTAATGCGCATTGTATGGTTGCTCCTATATGCTGGCCTCGCTCACAATGCGGGTGCGACGTTTGCTGTTCTGTCCGTTTGCCGGGCGTTGGGGCAGGGGGTGGTTGTAGCAGGCCCATATGAGTATGGCTGTTGCCATAACACGGTCATCGTGATTGCCCTCGACAGCACCCATCTCTTTGCCGTTCTCTTTGAGTTCGTAGAGGTCGAGTTCGTATGTGGTTTGCAGGCAGCGTTCTATGTAGAGCTCGTCGCGCAGAGCTTTTATCAGGAAATTTATAACCATAGGTTTGGTGGCATTATTGGTGTGGAAACCCCAGCGGCGTGGGCGCCCCTGTTTTATCTCCTGCTGCGATGTGCGGCTGAAGAGGTTGCTGTATTTGCCGGCTATTTCGTTAAGTATGTATTCGAAATTATCGCCTTCGGTGCCCTCTGTTTCCAATGTGTTCGATTCTATTATAAGCAGGGCGTTGCCGTATGCGCGCGCTATCTCCACAGCCTTCCAGGCCAGTTTGTCGTGCTCTATGTGTCCGTGCCAGCAGGCTGCTATTTCGGGCACCCCGCCCTCGAGCATTGCAAGACGGTCGGCTACCACAATGCAGGAGTAGTCGGCTTTGTCGCTCACACCGCCCACATCCACTGCCACTATGTAGCGGTCGCGCAGTGGTTGTTCGTTGTCGGGCATCAGCCACACCCACAGCGAGTTCTCGTTTGTATCCTCGCCGGGTGCAGCGGGTAGGAATTCAGTTTGCTCTACCTGCTTCCCTTGCTCGTTTGTAATGTAGCCACGGCTCACTATATCGCCCTTGAACGGTGCCGGCACGCAGGTGCGGCGTATATTGTTCACATAAGATATGCGGAACACGCGGTGTCCTGTGCTTTGGAAAGCCTCGGCAGCAGTTGACGGAAACTCCGAAAAGAGGCGCCAATCGTCGGGCATTTCGCGCCGTTTGTCGCGGTACCAGGCGATAGCCTCTAATGTGGCACCGAGCCCAAACAACTGTTGCTCATACTCGTTAAGGCTGTCAATGAAGGCGGGGTAGTCGCTCTCTTTCATCGGCTTGCTGTATATGTCTATGCTGTACCACGGGATAAACACGGGAGTGAAGTTGTTGCGCCCCTCGGTGGCATCTATCCAGGTGCGGTGAAAAAAGTTGCCCACTCCCTTAGCGGTAGATTCGAGTACCTTCATCGTGTATGCTCCCGATGCAATTGAGCCGAAGATTGATTGCACGAGGTCCTCGGGTTTGCGCCCCTGTGTGGCTTTCCACAAGCCCACCTCGGTAAGGTGGGCCATACTTATGTCCTCGCTGCGTAGCGAATCGGGTTTTTGCGAGGAGCCCAACGAGTAGCGGCTGTTGCTCCAGCTTATCACTCTTGTCTTTTGTGCCCCCTGGTAGGGGGCAGTCGTTATCTGTCTGCCGCCCGTTGCCCAACGTGGGTAGCGGTTTATCACCTTGGCAAGCATACCGGCTACTATGGATGACTGTTTCTCTATGTCGCCGCATATAACACTGTTCCAGTTGCGTTTGTGAACCAGCTGTATCCACAGCATATATAGCTGTGTGAGTGTACTGCCGCCCCATTGGCGGGCTTTGCATAGTATTATATCTATTGGCTCGCCTGCCAGGCGCAGTTTCTCCATTGCTGCAAGGTATTGCCTTTGTGCGCGGTTCAGTGTGAACGGAATGTCGCGCCCCTTGCCTTTGTCCGATATGGTTGTCATACTCCTTGCCCAATATTCGAAATCGTGTTTTATGCGGGTGAGGCAAAAGTCGAGCCATAGGGCTACTATGCTCTTGTTCGTGGCATTGTGCCCATCTCGTTCTTCGATATAACGGGTAGCTCCCACCTCCACGAGCCTGCTTATGCTTTCATCTGCAAGCATAGTGGTTGGGAGGAACATCTCCTGCAATGGGAATCCCTCTATGGCAACCTGCTTACGGGGTAGCGAGGTGGAGCCTTCTCCTGTTATGGGATTGTAAACGGCTGAGATTGCTCCCAGCCGTTTGATGTTTTCTGCTATGATTTTTTCTTTGTTCACTATCATATACCTGCCAAGTCGGTTGAACGGCGGCGCACGTGGTTACCGTTATAGAATTTTGCAAACATCAGTTGCACGTTGTGGAAAAGATTGGCTCGCAGTGCAATGTATGGCTGTGCCATATATGGTTGTCGCAAATGCAGCCAGTGCAATAGCAGCTCGTTTACCAAGTAGTCTGTTATTGCCTGCTTGAGCATAGGGAGCAGGTGGGCACGGCGGTTATCTGTTGTGTCGAATGTAATTTCCACATACTCCTTTTTAATGCTGTATTTAATAGAAGAGAAACGAAGAGCAACAGCCATTGTGAGCTCGTTCAATGCTCTTTGTAGGAACATAACGAATAGTTCTTTATCATCTGTGCTGCTTTGCAGGGTGTCGGCATCGGCATCTTTGCGCTTGGCCGCCTCTCCCATATAAAAGTTCTTAAGGTCGGCTTGCTGTTGCAGTTCGTTTCTCTTTATAAGTATGTAGTTTGTCATTTTTTATAGGTCTATGATGCTGTTGGGGTCCTTTAACTCTATTACCGGCTTTTGGCGCAAGGCAAACAGCTCGCGCAGCTGCAATGCTATTGTTTGTGCTTCGGCTGCGGGTATTGCCGCCTCCTCGGGGCGATGTTGCAGCAACCATTGCTGGAGAACACGTTTCACAGCATAGCTCTCCATACTTTTTTCAATTCGCGTGAGAGCGGTTTCGGGGAAAAAAGCGGGCATAGGCAGTGTGAAAATGTACAATTTGCTGTTTGTTTCCTGGTCGAAAAGTTCTTCTATGCTGCAAATGGCAAAGTAACGTGAAATGAGGTTGCCAAGTTCGGCAATGGCGTTGCCTATGTGGTCGCTCAACTGTGTGCTGTCGTCGCTCGACACCTGCATTTGCGCTGCCAGGCGTTCAGGTATCCCAATCTCCTTTCTTGCTTCGCCTGTGTAGTAGGTGTAGATTTGGATACGCTGTTCAATGTTCTTGTGTAGTACTTTAAGTTTAATCTCTTTCATTGTTCTTTTTTTGCTGCGAAGATAGTATGCTGCCCCTCGTGCAAGGTTGCGAAATTGATAATTGAATTCTGTTTTGTGGCTTTTCTACAACTTTTATGCAATGGCTCTGCGTTCGCGCAGTGTTCTGTAAACTATTCCCTTGAAGGTCTCTTCGTCGAGGTAAAATGATGGTGCGGGCTCCTCTATAATGCGTTCCAATATTACAAAGCGATAATGCTCGCTTGTCTCTTTTATGCGTTTTATATAACGGCGGTATATCTCCTTGTACATCTCCAGCTTGTTCTTGTTTACAATAGGGATTTTCTTTTTGCGTGCCATAAGCGATATGTAACGGCGTGCGTTTTCAAATGTCACGTAGAAGCGCGGTGCTTCACTCTTTACCGCCTCCTCTATCACATCGCTTTGCGTAGCCAGCGGGTTTGTTTTTCTAATCTTTTTAAGTGTCTCAAAGAACGCTGCTGTAACGTCGTTCTTACGCATTTTGCGTACCGATTGTTCCGATTTGTTTTCCATACATATACAAAATTTATGGTGCAAATATAATAGCCAAATATGGCTAAAAAGTTGCTGTTTTGCCAATTTGTTTGTCAAGGCGTTGTTTTGTCCTTTTAACACGCCAGCCATTCTTAAAAGGCAGTTCTCTGTTGTACGTGCCTTTTGAATAATTAGTATATTAGAAAAATGTTGCTAAATGATGCGCCCTTTTATATATATGCGCGCGAAGGGGTGTTTTTGGCATTTTTACAATAGTCTATTTGGCATTTTTGCAACCTCGTCGGGCGGTTTTGATATTTCCTTTGCCGAAGAAAAACAAATAAAACAAACGAAAATTTATGAAACAGAATTTAGACAATGAATTACAGAATGTGGAACAGACGTTCCAGGCCGATACTGTTGCACCAATCGAGAATGCTGTGGAAACATCTCCGTTTTCAACCCTTGATGCGGGGCTGAAAAGAATCTTTGGCGAGAATTTCGACATAAACGACGAGATGTACCAGGAGGCGCTGCTGGCCTATGTGTATAAAAACAAGGAGCAGAACGATAAATTTGCCACGGCGCTGCAGCGCGATCCTCGTCTGGCGCAGATGATGATTGATATTATTGATGGCAAGCGAAACGCCCACTCGGCCCTCGCGCGTTACTTTGGCCGCTCGATGGGCAATCTTAGCGAAGGTACTCCCGAGTTCGAGGAGATGTTACAGGCCGACGAAGAGCGCAGAGAGGAACTGATGCGTGCCGCTGCCGAACGCGATAGTTACGAAAATAATCTTGAGGCAAGCCGTTCCGTGATAGAGGCATTTTGCAAGGAGCGTGGTTACGAACCTGCCGATTTTATGAACCGCGTGTGGGAGTACATTGCAATGCCCATTCTTTCGGGGAACTATACGCGCGAGGTCTGTACGGCGCTCGACAATGCCTTGAATTATGAACAGGATGTGGAGAATGCCTTTGCAGCCGGTGACATAAAGGGGCGCAATACCAACATACAGCGTTTGAGAGAGGAGATGGGCGATGGTATGCCCAAAGGATTGAGCAGTGCCGCCCCTCAGCAACCTGCCAAACGTCGTTACAATTCGCTCATCGAGGATGCCCTTAATGCGTAAAATCATTTATTCAATAACCAATAAACAAATTACAAAATGAAAAAAACTTTCAATTTTTTCAAGGAGAATCCTATGTTTGTTCTCCTTTTGGCTGTAGCCGCAGTGCTTGCACTCTTTGCCGATGAGCAGGCGGGCTTGTCATTAGCTATGGCAACAGTGGTGGCACCGGGTACCACAAAACCCTCGAACGGCATTGCCGGTTTGCCTACACAAGGCTTGGGCGATGCGACAACCGTTTCAAACGCATCGGAACTGAGCCCCGATTTGATAGAAGCCGAGGTGGATGCCAGAATCATTGGGGTAGCGAGTGACGAGAGTGTCATAGACACCATAAAACGCAAGGTGCGCCGCCAGGTGCGTGTGACATCCTTTGAGGTGGACCACTACCTGATAGACGACAAGCGTTCAAAGGCCTACACCAACGAAACCTACACCGGTATCGGTGCCACGCGTGCCGAGATTCCCTTCTCTACCACCGGCGAGAGGAAAATATTCCAGGAGTATTTCACTGCTATCTGCAAGGGTGTGAACGGTTATGATTCCACCGGACAGATTGAGATGCCGGGTGTAGATCTTATGCTCTTTTTTGTGGGCAAAAACAGCACAACCGAGGCACCTATTGCAATGGCTGTGAACGGTCCAAAAGTGAATGCCACCGATGACTACTGCACCGTGCCCACCATTCCCTCGGGCACAGAGATTATCTTGCTTTCATCGGCTGCCTATGAAACACAGAAATTCATTGCTCCCAGCACCATCGTGCCCGTGCCCGAGCGTATGTACCTGCAGAAGCAGTTGTGCAACAGCATTGTGAGCGACTACTTCGCCGCGCAGAAGAAACGCATACAATTCAACAAATCGCAGATTGCCGAGGCTATCTTGCGCCAGTTCCGCCTGGAGAGCTGCCGCACCGCGTGGGTGGGCCAGCCCGGAAAGTTCAAGGTGCAGGCTATGGATGCAGCTATGGGCTACCAGTGGGATTACTTCAGCAAGGGTATCCGATGGCAGTTCAAGCGTCAGTACGACCTGGCTTCAAAGATTACATTCGCCGACCTCATAAACCTGTCGATGGTGAAATTCACCGGTTTCAACTGCACCAAGAAGGCTATTTGGTTGCTGGGCAAGCAACTGCTCAACGATATTCAGAAGATAGACCTCACGCTGCACAAGAATATCAATGTAACAAACAGCAACGTTTTCGGCATTGAGTGCACACGCATACACACCGTGTTTGGCGACATCGACCTCATACACGATCCCACGCTCGATGCACTCGGTTATTCCAATTGCGGCGGACTCATCGATGCCAACGGTCTTGTGCGCTACTATATGAAGAACGAGGACTCGAAAACCGAGAACGTGGACGGCGAGGAGGCACAGCGCCAGGTGGTTATGACCATCGACTGCCTCTGCCTCAAAGGCTACAGCCACATTTGGGTAAACGGCTCGGCAGCCGAGAGTGATATACCAGGTACATCGCGCGTGATAAGCTTGGCAGTGCTCCCCGAATCGCCCAAGACAAACGATGTGGTGGTGCTTACTGCCGATGTAAAGCACAGCGTAAATGGCGAGGATAAACTATGGTTCGGCGCAGGTTCGGTGGTAACCTACAATGGTTCTACCTGGGTTGAATATACCGGCGAGATTATAGCAGCATAAAAAATAATATTGGAGATGACTAAAAAGTGTATTTCTGTGTTACGCTTGCCTTCAAAATCCTCATTTACGCTTAGTAAACTGCGGTTTTTCAGGCTGCGCAAGCCTTGAACTACATCTTTTTATTCATCTCCTAACAAATGAGTCCGTTAAAATATACTTTTTAGTCAGCTACAATAATACGTAAAAATATGGGAAAAAGAATTACATACGAGATACACGGCCAGGTGGAGCGAAACAGCTTCTTCCGTGTGGGTAAAGCGCTTATACGAATAGAATTTACAGGCGGAATGGTAAACTCCACCGGAGTTTATCCCGCGCAATACACAACCGACAACCCTCTCTACCAGCAGGCAATAGAGAGCAGCCAGGCATTCCGTTGCGGCGAAATAAAACGTGGCAGGGTAGATGATATAGCTCCCGCCACCAATGAAGAGGAGACAGAGCACTGCGAGGCCGTAGCCGTAGATGTTTTTACCGACGTGGCCAATTTGCAGCAGGCACGTTCGGTGCTTATGGGCGAGCCCTATTGCTGCAGTCTGTCCGATTTGCAGAATAAAGCCGCCGTTAAAGCTGTGGCTGCACAAAAAGGGGTGTCGTTCCCCAATTGGCTATGATACCCCTTGCTCTTCTTGTCGAAAAGGTGCGCCTTCTGATAAATGAACCCGACGAGGATGTCGTGCTAACCGCCTTGAGCCGGGACACACGCAAACTGTCCGATAGCATAAAGGCCTTGATGCCCGATGCCGTTCTCTTTGTCCAGCACCATAAAACATATGGCTCGCTCAACCCTGCTCCCTACGAACCGACTGCCGATGCAATTAAGAGTAATGCCGATGGCAGTGGTGAAATAGTGCTGCCACACGATTTTGTCACCTTGCTGCAACTACACCTGGAAGGATGGCACCGCCCCTGTACCAGACTATGTGCAGCCGATAGTGCCGAAGCGAAGGCGCAGAGCAATATGCATACCCGTGCAGGCGTATGCAAACCGCTATGTGTGGAGGGTTTGGACAGCAGAGGAATGCCGGTGCTGCATTACTACTCCTTGCCACCGGGAATGGCCCCCGTTGTGAAAAGTTTTGTGTATGAGGCGGCTTTTGATGAGAACAAGGGGCTGAACAGCGAACTGTCGAATCCATTGGTGCAGGCTGTGCTGTACCAGTGCGTGGCTCTGCTGTACAATATGTTTGAAAGGCGCGACTCGGCAAATGCCTTTATGTCACTTGCAATGTCGCTGTGTAATAAAGAAAAAAAACAATAGTATATGGCTGTTAGACGTTTGGAGATATTATTCAATGGCACCTGTTGGGAAACTGCCCCTTTGCGTTGCTGTGCAGGTGATGTGAGGGTGAGGGTGCACAAAAAAGGGCCCTTTCCGGTGAACCTTCTTGTGAGCATCGACGGGGTGGAGGAGTATATAAAATATGACGACTTCGGTCTGGATGTTCCCAAGTGCGAAATAACACTCGAAGGGGTGATGGAGGGGCAGTGTGTTAAATTTTCTTCGCGCAGCGAGCTCTCTCTGGTAAAATATATGCAATAAACAGAATATGGATAGTCTTAAACTCATTGTGGCATCGCTCTTTGCCAATGTGGCGGGATTGCTTTTCCCCATAAAGGATGATATGTATGGTCTGGTGTTGCTCTTTACCCTAAATTTTATTGTGGGTATGCTTGCCGACCTTGGCAACCATCGCAGCTGGAGCTTCAAGAAGGCGTTCTGCTTCTTTCGCGATGCAGCCATATATTTTGTAATGGTTGCAGCCATATATCTGTTGGGGCATCTTAAAGGCGAGGAGCGTGCAGCCGTGCATTGTGTGTCGTTTATGATGTATGTGGCATACTACTTTTATGGTACAAACATTGTGCGCAATGCCCGCCTGCTCACGCGCGAGAACAGTACGCTTTTCAGCATCCTGAATTTCTTATACTACATATTGAGCCTCAAGGTTGTGGAGCGTTGCGACTATTTGAAAGATTATATTGAACTATATGAGACGGGTGAAAAGAGTAATGTTGTTTAGTTTGTTGGTTCTGCTTGTTGCATCGTGTGCGACGAGCAGACAACAGACAAATATGTACGCGGCACACGATAACTACATCGAGCGCATTGTGCGCGACAGTATATTTGTTCACGACAGTGTTTCCCTCATAAGTAAGGCCGACACCGTATTCCTGGAAAGGGTACGCACGCTGTATCGCGACAAGGTGCGCATTGACACCTTCTTGAAACGCGATACAATATATAGTGAACGTGTTGCTACGGTGGAAAAGGCCAAACCGCGTATTCTTACGCTACGCTGGTTGTTGTTGCCGCTGCTGCTGTTATTGCTGCTATGCCGATTGCCGCAAAAATTGTGGCACTGTTTGAAAAAATGTAAATGAAATATGCAAAAAAGTTTTTCCTTTAAAGGCCTTACATACAACAGCGACAACCTTTTGGTTGCCGATGGCGAGTGTATGGAACTTGTGAACCTGAGATACCGCGACGGCGCCCTTTTCCCAATTCCCACGGGTGGGCAGGAGAGTGTGTTGGAGTCGGTCTATTGCCGCATCTATTGGCACCCCGCATCGGAGATGTATCTTGCCATAGAGAATTCCGACGAACTGTCGGTGCATTTCTATGATAAGAATCTGAAAATAGTGACATCGGCCGCTTCGCCCGATGAACTTATGCTATTCCCGCTTCTCAAAGGGGTGGAACGCATAGAGTTTTCGGGTAACATCGTATGCTGCATAGCTGCCTCAACAATATATTATCTTATTTACGATGCCGATAAATATCGTTGGCTTGGCGAGCGGCCATCAATGCCCTCTCTCACCTTTTCGGTGGACTCCATCGTCTATTCACTCAAGACCGATGGCAGTTATCTGCTCATGCCCGCGTTGGACAATATAAACGACCCGCTCTATTGGGGCAACGCTTCGTTGGGCTTCTTTGACGAGTGTCTTGCGGAACTCCACTCAAAAGGGTATTTTGTGGATAGAGCTCTGTTCCGTTTCGCTTTCCGCCTGTATGATGGCAGTTATCTCTACTATTCACCGATATATTACGTTGATGACGATAATAGCGTGGCGGGCCTTGCACGCGATGCTCACAATTTTACGGCGGAGGCAATAGATACGGGCAATGGTAACGCTGTTTCATCAAGTAGGTATCGGGTGAAGGTGCAGGGATTCAAACCCTCGTTCCATTTCAAAGATATCGACCTGAAGGCTTGGGAGAATATCATTGTGGCCATAGATCTCTTTACCAGCGGTTCTATATATGGGCACAAGGTGGCGGAAACTGCCGACAAATGGAACTTGAGAAACGGAGCGTACTATTCCAATGAGAGAGGCAACAGGCGTTATGTAAAGAAGGATAACAGCGAACTGCTTTCCGATGTGACCAATGCTGCAATGTTCTATAAAATTGCAGAATACAATATAGATGGCGTTCTTGTGGATAGTGTCAAGAATGTGTCCGCTTCCGGCCTTGCACTATGCGATAATATGCCCGACGAAGATTCGCCGGCGGTTGCGCGCTCGGCAGCAAGCAGCTACCAGTTTAACGGTCGCCTGCACCTTGCCGGAATGCGCGAGCAGCTTTTCAAGGGATATAACTCCCGCGATTACCTGCCTTCTGCAATGGAATCGGCTCTTGCCACCTATGCAATAGTGTATACGAAAATTAAAACCTCTATGGGTATGTCTGTGGTAAAACGGGAGTACGACGGTACATTTGCATTGGGTGTAAAGGATGGCACACATTATATAACGCCATATCTTATGTACCCCGATTCGCGAGCTTGTGAAATCACGTTTGTCATTGAAACAGGCTCTGTGGTATATCGTAAAACGTTTGCCCTCACACCCCACAAGGCATTAAATCTTGCCGCATATGTTCATTCATACGGCGATGGTTGCACGGTTACTCTTGTGAGCGGGTTGAGCAATGGCTCGCAACCAATTCTGCTGTCGGCAGAAAATGTCAAGGCATTCTTTTCTTACACTCCCGGAGAGTATTTAATTCGGTACCTTCAAGGCAAAGGTTGGTATTACGGCGATTTGGAATTCACGGCACGTGGCGGTGCCGAGTATACCCCGCTCATATCTACGCTTAATCCGGTGGATGGTGATACCATAACCATTGTGATAGAGCAGGGTGATGTGCTTGCCAATGTGCTCGATATAAGGGATATCGCCATAGATTCCTCGTGGGAGGTGTTACCCCAAATACCACAAGTGGATGAAGTAAATCCCTGCGAGGTGCGCGGGAATGTGATGAAGGTGTCGGCTGTGGATAACCCATTTTATTTCCCGGCCAAGAATACCTACGTTCCCTCGCAAGAAGATATTCTGACGCTTTGCAGCAACACGGTTGCTTTGTCACAAGGACAGTTCGGGCAGCATCCGCTTTATGTGTTCTGCAAAGACGGTATCTGGGCTATGGCGGTGGATACATCTGGCAATATCACATATGCGGCAGCCTATCCATTATCACGCGAGGTGTGCATAAATTCTTCGTCGCTCTGCAGCATCGACTCCGGTGTGGTGTTTGTAGCCAAAAAGGGGGTAATGCTCTTGCAAGGAGGCAAACTTACCTGTTTGTCTGCATCGTTGGACAGTAACGAAATGCCCATTGAGGATATGACGCCGTCATCGATATTTTATAAAATAGCAATGCTCTCGTATAATACATCGGCAGTGGGCCGCATATTGTTCAAAGAGTATATAAAGAGTGCTGTAATAGGTTACTTGGCAAGTGAAAAGGAGATATGGGTTTCAAATCCACGTTATGAATATACATATGTCCTTTCGCTCGAAAACGGGTGTTGGACAAAGGTCAGCCGCAGCTATGCCTGTTTTGTAAATTGCTACCCCAACCTTGTTGCCAACACCTATATTGATGATAAAAGCTACATTTCGATGTTGCAAAATGATAACTCCAAAGGATATGCACCTGTATTGCTCGTTACACGCCCGCAATTGTGGGGCACGAAGTTGCCGAAAAGAATTATGCAGTTGATGCTTCACGCATCGGTAAAAATGACCACACTAAATGCCCCTTACGAATATGCCGGCTTGGGATGCTATTTATTGTGCAGCAACGATGGTGTTCATTTTAAATTGCTTTGCGGCGTGGAAAATGAAAGGGATTTCAATGATGTCGTTTTTCCTTTCTTTCCCACACAATCGTACAAGTACTATGTCATAGCATTGTCGGGTGCAATAGCTGCCGATAGCAGAGTGGTGGGTGCCGAATTGTCAATAGAGTGTGTATGGAATAATCGTTTACGTTAATTATGGAAATAGTAATAGAAAAAGAGAAAATTATAGAGGAATTGCACGGTATGTCGGCACATTTGGGTAACAAACTGTCGGCTTCGGAACTTATAGCCTCCACTGCCGATGACAGTGCTAAAATAGAAATTATGTTGTCGGCAACATTGGCCGAAGTGCTTAAACTGCTTTCCCCCTATGCAACGCTTGTAAATAATTCCGACGAGATAGTGTATGAATTAAGTATGCCATCCAACTGGAAAACCGATAGGGCGAATACCCTTGCGGCACTGTGCGAGAACTACCTTGTGCATTCGCTCTTTGCCCGATGGCTCGATTTCGTCAAGAGCGACAGTGCTGTGCTATACCGCACGCTAAATATGGAAAATGCTGCGGCAATACAGCATATTCTATTGTTAAGGGAAAAACCAAGGCGCGATTGATAAAAGAGACGGGGCAGCAAATCAAAATTGCTGCCCCGTCTCTTTTGTATGCGCATTTTAAGCCTTTTTGCATCGTCTTGCGTTGTCGCGGATAAGCTCCTTTTCGTGCTTGCTTATATATATGCTGCAAGCTGCGAACACCGAAAACGATAATACAAACAGTATTGTCGGCATAGCCTTGCACAACAATGATTCAGCACTGCCTATCATTGTTATGAGGCTGATAAACTGTAACGACATAAGTGTGGTTGTTCTCATAACTTTGTTTTTTTATTTTTCAAATGACCAATATATAAGCTTGCAATCGGGGCTGTCGCTCTCCTTCGTCTTTAGTGTGGCTTGGCATATGAGTTTGTTCTTGCGGTGCAGCAGCACTTGCCCTATTGTGTTTGTGTCACAATCTTCATCCATAGTCTTTATCTCCATTTTATACCTATTTATATTTAATACACGTCGCCTTTCCTTGAGGAAATCTTCAACAAATGCCACGCCTCTATGCTTTTTGTATATATGATAACTCTCGGTGAGGTTGCTTGTCCACACCGTTCTTCTCCTGAACAAATGGAACAGGTATTCGGCCCATTCCAAAAATTTTTCTGTAACGAAATCGCAGATAAACCTTGTTTTTGAAATTATTCTACTTCTCATTTTTGAAATATCTTATAATTTTTTTTGTCCTTTCTTATAATTGTATTATGTTTGCTGTGGCAATTGAAAATAGCCTGTTTTTGCTTTGTTGATGTGCGTTCTGCTGCTTTGGCTGCTTTTGTTAGCAGTTATTGGCTGCAAATATAGTTCTAATTTTATAAAATCAATTGTAAAATTAACCAAATTAGCAAAAAATGGCTATTTTATAACTTGTCTAAATAACGGCTTTGCGCTATGTCTGTCACAACTACTTAATTTTGAATTATGGAACGTACAATGAAAGAGAGGGTCTTGAGTGTTTTTAAGGCAAAAAAGATAAATGTAAACAAGGCGAGCAAGTTGCTGGGAATTCCGCAGCGCACCCTTAATCGCCAGGTAAACGAAAATGGAAAAGTGGGTATGGAGCTTGTCTATTCCCTCTTGAGCACTTTCACCGATATTTCCCCCTCGTGGCTGGTACTTGGGCAGGGTGAAATGCTGCAGGATGTCGATGCCATACAGGCACTTTCCACATCGGCTCCTTTTTATAGCGACCTTCCCGTAACGGCCGGTCACAAGGATGCGTTCGATCCTATTATGGAGAGGCCCACGGGTTATATCTCTATGCCCAACTGGTCTGCACAATTCTATTTCCCCGTGTCGGGTACATCTATGGAGCCGGAAATTCATTCCGGCGACATCGTGGGTGTAAACAGGGTGGAGTCATTGCGCGAGGTGGACCCCGACAAAATATATATGATAGTGACAAATGAGTCGCGTATGATAAAGCGTTGTCATTCCGACGAGAACGACGACAGTATAATGTGGTGTGTTTCGCCCAATTATCCGGCATTCAAAATAAAAAAGAACGATATCTGTGCAATGTTCCACGTTGTGAATCGTATAGAACGTTTGTAGCGTAAAAGGAGCCCCGCGGGCTCCTTTTTTTATCCTTTATTCCTGTAAAAGTGAACAAAAAGAGTTTTTTGTAGGCAAAATGATGTGTGATTATTAGGAATATTGGGAAAAAAGAATATCTTTGTAAACAAAATAGTGTAAAGTTTGGTGGCAGGCGTGTTGAATATGTTGTTTATGTTTGTATGCGCCTGTATTTTTTAATGTGCAACATACAAGCCTGCTGTTTTGTTATAAACAGACGTTGCAATGTAAATATTAAAAGAAAGATATAAATATGGATATCCCTCAAAATAAAGGCCGCATAGCCCAGGTGGTAGGTGCTGTTATCGATGTTACGTTCAGCTTGCGTGGTGCCGATGGTAAGGTGTTGTTGCCTGCCATACACGAGGCACTCACCGTGCGCTGCCGCGACGGACGCGAGCTTGTTCTCGAGGTACAGCAGCATATAGGCGACGAAACGGTGCGCACCGTGGCAATGGACCGCACCGCCGGCCTCTCCCGTAATATGGAGGTTGTGGCTACCGGTTCGCCCATAACGATGCCTGTGGGTGAGCAGATAAAAGGGCGTATGATGAATGTGGTGGGCGCTTCGATAGACGGAATGCGTGAACTCAACCGCGACGGAGCATACCCCATACATCGCGAGGCTCCAAAATTCGAGGAGCTATCCACGGTGCAGGAGGTCCTTTACACAGGAATCAAAGTTATCGACCTGTTGGAGCCCTATTGCAAAGGAGGAAAAATAGGTCTGTTCGGCGGTGCCGGTGTTGGCAAGACCGTGCTCATTATGGAACTTATAAACAATATTGCCAAAGGGCACGACGGATACTCGGTTTTTGCCGGTGTGGGCGAACGCACACGCGAAGGTAACGACTTGCTGCGCGAAATGATAGAATCCAATGTGGTGCGCTATGGCGAAGAGTTTAAGAAGGGCCTTGAAAAGGGCGAGTGGGATATATCCAAAATAGATTATAACGAGGTTGCAAAATCGCAAGCCACGCTTGTTTATGGCCAGATGAACGAACCTCCCGGTGCCCGTGCTTCGGTAGCTCTGTCGGGCCTCACCATTGCCGAGTCGTTCCGCGACGCGGGTGCAGCCGAGGGCAAGAGCAACGACATCCTATTCTTCATAGATAATATTTTCCGTTTCACGCAGGCAGGTTCCGAGGTGTCGGCCTTGCTGGGCCGTATGCCAGGCTCTGTGGGTTACCAACCTACATTGGCAAGCGAGATGGGTGCTATGCAGGAGCGTATTGCCTCCACCATACACGGCTCCATCACATCGGTTCAAGCCGTGTATGTACCGGCCGACGACCTCACCGACCCGGCCCCGGCAACCACATTCACCCACCTCGATGCCACCACCGTGCTCAGCCGCAAGATAGCCGAGCTTGGTATATACCCGGCGGTGGACCCGCTCGATTCCACATCGCGCATTCTCGATGCCAATATTGTGGGCAAGGAGCATTACGAAACCGCACAGCGCGTAAAACAGATATTGCAGCGCAACAAGGAGTTGCAGGATATCATATCCATTTTGGGAATGGAAGAGTTGTCCGACGAGGACCGCACTACCGTGAACCGTGCAAGGCGTGTGCAACGCTTCCTGTCGCAGCCCTTTACCGTTGCCGAGCAGTTTACCGGTGTGAAGGGTGTGATGGTCTCTATTGAAGATACCATACGTGGTTTCAATATGATTTTGAACGGCGATGTCGATTACCTGCCCGAGCAGGCCTTCCTGAATGTGGGAACCATTGAAGAGGCTATAGAGAAGGGCAAGAAGATGCTGGAACAGATAAAATAACCCACTATGCAGGGCGCTACCATAAAAATAACAATACTCTCACCCGAAAGAACGCTCTTCAGCGGTGAAGCAACGCGCGTGTCGCTCCCGGGCGGCAAGGCACCGTTTGTGGTGTTGCACAACCACGCTCCGCTTATCTCCACTCTGCAAAAAGGTGTTATCAGTTGGGATGGTGCCGATAGTGGTTCTGTGGCAGTGCTTTGTGGCTTTGTCGAGGTTAAAAACAATGAGGTAACGGCCTGTGTGGAGGTGTAATTGTTTTATGATTATGAGCAGATTTCTGAAAATATCGCTTGCCGTAACGGTTATAATATTCTTGCTCACACTCGTGGGTGAGGTGTTTATGGCAACCGTTTTTCCGCAATATGCGTTTAGGGGGCACCTGTTTGTTCCGCTATATTTTTGGATATTCTATCTTGTGGCTGCCTTCTTTGCCCATCGCCCAATGACCGCTACGGATTTTACAAAATTCCTCATAGGCTTCAAGGCGGTGAAGATGTTTGTATCTATGGTGTTTATAACGGCATTGGCGTTTTTTATGCGCCAATATGTGGTGGCAATAGTTTTTAATTTCATAGTCTATTATCTATTGTTGCTTGTGCCCGAGTGTGCATATGCCATATATGCAAAAAAACATATAAAAAAGAGTAAATAAAGGTATTATGAGGCTTGTTCGTTATATAATGATATTGTTGTTGTCGGTTGCTCCCTTGCAGTTGCCGGCAGCAGGCGGCACAGCCTCGTTCGATGCCACGAAAACCATATTCGACCACCTGAAGGACTCCTACGAGTGGCACATAACCACCATAGGCGGCAAGCACATAACAATACCGCTCCCGGTTATCCTTTACAGCGAACGCGAAGGGTGGGCGCTCTTTTCGTCAGATGTTTTTCATCACACCGATACCCATCGAGGTTTCAGCATAGCCCGCGAGGGTGCAGCCGAGGGTAAGATAGTGGAGCAGGGTGCCGATGGCGCTTTTTCGCGCCCATTGCTCGATATTTCCATTACAAAAAACGTGTTTGCTATTTTCCTCAATGCTCTGTTGCTTGTGGTACTTGTGCTCTCCGTTGCCCGTTGGTATAAACGTCATAGCTGCACCGACGAGGCGCCGCGTGGCTTTGTGGGGGCAATGGAGGCTGTTATAATAATGATAGTTGACGATGTGATAAAGCCCAATGTGGGCAAGGAGGCAGCGCGTTTTACTCCCTATTTACTCACTGTGTTTTTCTTCATTCTGTTGAGTAATCTTATGGGGCTTTTGCCCATATTCCCCGGTGGTGCTAACGTGACGGGAAACATCGCGGTTACTTTGGGGCTTTCGCTCTGCACCTTCATCGCTGTGAATCTTTTTGGCAATAAGGAGTATTGGAAAGAGATACTATGGCCCGATGTTCCTGTGTGGCTTAAACTGCCTGTGCCTTTGATGCCTTTTATAGAACTCATAGGTATAATAGTGAAACCATTTGCACTCACCGTGCGTCTTTTTGCCAATATATTTGCAGGGCACACGGCATTGCTGGTTTTTGTATGCCTCATATTCATAACTATGGCTGTGAATAAATATCTTGGCAGCGCAATGACCGTTATTTCGGTGATGTTCTCTGTTTTTATGAACATACTGGAACTGTTGGTTGCGTTTATCCAGGCATTTGTATTCACAATGCTGTCGGCGGTGTTCATAGGGCTTGCCCAGCCTGTGCATCACGGTGGCGATGATAAAAGTAAATAGAATATTAACTTTATAAATTATAAAATTATGTTTATGTCAATTCTTTTGCAAGCGGCTCTTGGCGTGAGCCTTTCTAAATCGGTTGCGGCTATTGCTGCAAGTGTTGTGGTTATAGGTGCCGCAATGGGTATATCACGTATTGCCGCCACAGCTTTGGAGTCTATTGCACGTCAGCCCGAGGCTGCGGGTGATATCCGCTCGAGTATGATTTTGGCAGCCGCCCTCATCGAGGGTGTTGCAATGTTTGCCATCCTTGTGTCAATTCTTGTCATTTTGTTATAATAAAGCATAGCAGCAATGTCTATACTGTTACCCGATGCCGGTCTGCTCTTCTGGATGCTCGTAGCGTTCGGAATAGTCTTTTTCATACTTGCCAGGTATGGCTTCCCCGCTATTACATCTATGATAGATGAGCGCAAGCGGTTTATTGACGATTCCTTGAAGAATGCCAAGGAGGCAAACGAGAGGCTTGCCAATATAAAGGCCGAGGGTGAGGCCATTCTAAATGCGGCGCGCGAAGAACAGACAAAGATATTGCGCGAAGCTGCTGCCACACGCGAACAGCTCATAAAAGAGGCTCGTGAACAGGCCGAAGCCGAGGGTAGCAAAATGCTTGCCGAAACAAAAAGGCTCATAGAGCAGGAGAAGGAGGATGCCTTGCTGCAGATACGCAACAGCGTGGCCGAGCTCTCCCTCTCGATAGCCGAGAAGATACTGCGCAACGAACTGTCGGGCGACGAAGCTCAACAGGCCTATGCAAACAAAATGATTGATGAGGCTGTTGCACAAAAAAATACCGGGCAATGAACACGGGAGTAATCTCCATACGATACGCTAAAGCGCTCTACGAATATGCCAAAGAGCATAACGCGCAAACTGCCGTATATAAAAATATGCAGCAGTTAAAGGATGCTTTGCGCCAAGTGAAAGAGCTGCCCGTGGTGCTCAAAAGCCCCTCGCTATCTCATAAAGAGAAGGTGGCGCTCATATGCTCGGCAGTGGAACCTTCTCCCGTTTTCGAGCATTTTATCACACTTGTGGTAAAGCAGGAACGCGAGGATATGCTCCTTTACATCGCTTATGCCTACATTGGTATCTACCGCAGGGAAAACAATGTGGTGGCAATGAAGGTAACCACAGCAGTGCCTATGCCCGACTCTTTTCTTGACAGGGTTGAAAATATCCTGGAATCACAGGAGAACGCAGATGTGGAGATAAGGAACATAGTAGATGATTCCATAATAGGCGGTTTTGTTTGCCAGGTCAATTATCTCCGTTACGATGCAAGCGTGAGAAACCAATTGAGCGAGATTAGGAAAACGATTGTAAAATCAAACAAGAAGATAGTATAATGAATATTAAACCAAGTGAGGTGTCGGCCGTGCTGCTTGAGCAACTGAAAGGTATCAACAGCGGGGCAAAGTACGACGAGGTGGGCACGGTGTTGCAGGTGAGCGACGGTGTGGTGCGCATCTATGGCCTTAATAATGCCGAGGCCGAGGAGCTCCTTGAATTCGACAATGGAATAAAGGCCATTGTAATGAACCTCGAAGAGGACAATGTGGGTGCCATACTTCTGGGCCCCACCGACAAGATAAAAGAGGGAATGAGTGTGAAACGCACCGGGCGCATTGCATCGCTCAAAGTGGGCGAGGGTATGCTGGGGCGCGTGATTACCCCTCTTGGCGAGCCCCTCGACGGCAAGGGCGATATTGACGGCGAGCTGTACGAACTGCCGCTTGACCGCAAAGCCCCGGGTGTGATATTCCGCCAACCGGTGACCGAACCCCTGCAAACCGGCCTCAAATCCATAGATTCTATGATTCCCATAGGCCGTGGCCAGCGCGAGCTCATCATCGGTGACCGCCAAACAGGTAAAACATCCATAGCAATTGATACCATAATAAACCAACGTGCCAATTACGAGGCAGGCAAGCCCGTGTATTGCATATATGTGGCAATAGGCCAGAAGGGCTCCACCGTGGCATCCATAGTAAACACCTTGCGCGCACACGGTGCATTGGACTATACCGTGGTGGTGGTTGCCACAGCAGCCGACACTGCCGCAATGCAATACTATGCACCTATGGCGGGTGCGGCCATCGGCGAGTATTTCCGCGACACAGGCAGGCACGCGCTTGTGGTTTATGACGACCTATCGAAACAGGCAGTTGCCTACCGCGAGGTGTCGCTCATACTGCGCCGCCCGTCGGGCCGCGAGGCATACCCGGGCGATGTGTTCTACCTCCATTCGCGCCTGCTCGAGCGTGCTGCCAAAATAATAAACCAGCAAGAAGTTGCCGAGCAGATGAACGACCTGCCGCCATCGCTCAAAGGCAAGGTGAAGGGTGGCGGTTCGCTCACAGCCCTGCCAATTATAGAAACACAGGCAGGGGATGTGTCGGCATACATACCCACAAACGTAATCTCTATTACCGACGGCCAGATATACCTGGAGAGCGACCTCTTCAATCAGGGCTTCCGCCCTGCGGTGAACGTGGGTATCTCGGTGTCACGTGTGGGAGGCAACGCGCAGATAAAATCGATGAAAAAGGTTGCCGGTACGCTTAAAATAGACCAGGCGCAGTTTCGTGAACTGGAGGCATTTGCCAAGTTCGGTAGCGATATGGACCCCGTAACAATGATGGTAATAGAGCGTGGAAGGCGCACCAATCACCTATTGGTGCAGCCGCAATACTCCCCAATGCCTGTAGGCGAACAGATAGCCGTTCTTTATTGCGGTGTGCATAATATGTTGTCTAAAGTGCCACTCGACAAGGTTCAGGATTTTGAAACGCTTTTCCTCGATGTTATGCGCACGCGCCATAAGGCCGATGTACTCGATGTGTTGGCATCGGGTATCATAAACGATGAAGTAGCCAAAATAATTGAAGATGCAGCGGTCGAAATAGCTGCCACCCTTAATTAACGACGGATATGAATCTGAAAGAGGTAAAACAGAGAATACAATCGGTAAAGACAACGCAGAAGATAACTTCGGCAATGAAGTTGGTTTCTGCCGCCAAACTCCGTCGCGCGCAAGCAGCGATAGAGGGTATGCGTCCATACCAAGAGAAACTTTCCCATATCCTCTCTACCTTTTTACATAGTACAGGCAGCATATCCACCCCCTATACCGCAGTGCGCGATGTAAAGCGTGTGGCAATAGTGGTTATATCATCCTCGTCGAGCCTTTGCGGTGGTTTCAACGCCAACATCATACGCACTGCAAAAGAGGTGATTGACGAATATACCGCAGCAGGGGTAGCCGTGGAGCTGTTCCCCGTTGGGAAAAAGATATCCGAAGCGATAAGGAAGATGGGCGTTGCGCAGAACGATGTGCTTATGCCGCAGGCCGAAAAAATATCGTACCAAGCGGTGTCGTTGGCAGCAGACAATTTTATGGCGCAATTTGCCGCAGGTGATTTTGATAAAATTGAAATCCTGTACAACCGCTTTTTCTCGGCAGCCAAGCAGGCACCTGTAAGGGAGGTGTTCCTGCCTGTGGAAATGGATGGCGTGGTACAGGGCTGCGAGGCACAAACAACCGAATATATCGTTGAACCCGGCAAAGAGGAACTTATAAGGCAGTTGTTGCCAAAGGTTATAACACTGCATCTGTTTACCACATTGCTCGACTCTGCTGCTGCAGAGCACGCGGCACGTATGATGGCTATGCAGATAGCAACCGACAATGCCGACGACCTTATAGCCGAGTTGGTTCTCGAATACAACAAGGGCCGTCAGCAGGCTATTACAAATGAATTGCTCGATATAGTGTCGGGCAGCACAAACCAATAAAATGAGAAAGATACTATTTTTTATAGCGGTAGTTGCCACAATGATAGCTTGTGGCGATAAAAATAATTTACATATAACAGGAACTGTTGAGGAGGGCCTTGCCAATGGCGACAGCCTTCATCTTGTACACATCGATGCAGCGGGCAGTGTGACCACACTTGCTTCGTGTGCAGTGGAAAATGGGGCTTTTGAACTGGCGGCAAGCGTAAAAACCCCTGCAATGTGCAACATTGTTACCTATAACAAGCAGGGCAGGGTGCACCGCAATATAGATATAGTTGCCGAGAATACATCGCTCGCTGTTACGGTGCTAGAGGATTATGCACGCGTCTCGGGTTCGCCACTTAACGACAAATTACAAAGTTACAACGATTCGGTAGCTTTAGTAAGGCAATTGTATAAACGATACTATGAAAAGAAGGCGCAAAATCCCACACTTTCGGACAAGGCAGTCGAGGAGGCCGATAAAGTTATGGCTGTTACAGCTGTTTATCACCGCAATGTCGTTCACCGTGCAATAGAGCGGAATATCGACAACGTGGTGGGTATGCACATAATTAAAACCAATTTCAATATCCTGGAACCTGCCATTGGGCTCAAGTACATCGAACAGCTGCCCGCAGATTATAAGAGCGACTACTTAATATCATATATGCGCAGATATTACATTGCGCTCAGCAAATATGCAGTAGGTAACAAATATGCCGACTTCGTGTCGCAGGATGCCGCGGGCGGCAACCTCTCTCTTTCCGATGTGGTTGGGCGTGGCAAGCCTGTAATAGTTTCCATTTGGGCCTCCGATAGCCGCCGTTCGCTCAATGAACTTTCGTTGCTCAACGAATTCGAAAAGAAAAACAGCGGCAAGGTGTCGGTTGTGTGCGTCTCGCTCGACGGTAATCGGGAGCAGTGGCTATCGGCATTAAAGCAGTACGCTCCCGCCGGTTTGCAATTAAATGACTTCAGAGGCTGGAACAGCCAGGTGCTCACAGTCTATGGAATAGACAAGTGTCCATATTATATTCTTATAGATAAAAATGGAATTATAAATTATAGAGGTTTGTCGTGTGACGAACTTGTAAACTCGGCCGAGAGGCTTTTGTAACAATTGTTATTCAATTATAATTTATCAAGGAGATGACTAAAAAGTGTATTTTTGCGTTACGCTTGCCTTCAAAATCCTCATTTACGCCCAGTAAACTGCGGTTTTTCAGGCTGCGCAAGCCTTAAACTACATCTTTTTATTCATCTCCCTGAAAAAGAGGCTGCTA
>JAFVSR010000003.1 GCA_017503645.1 Bacteroidaceae bacterium
AGTCGCGCCTCCAGTTACCCTGCAAGGGGAACTCAACATCATCGATAACCGAATATGGATGCTCGATAACATTAGGATACGATGCCATATCGGCGAATTTCTTCAGTTTTCCTTTTCCCATAGCCTCTTTTTTATTCAACTACTGTTACCCAACCGTAAGGATCGGCCACTTCACCGTACTGTATCGCACGCAGGCGGTGATAAAGCTCTGTGAGCACAGGACCGGGCTTACCGTCCTTGGCAATAACATAGCTCTTACCCAGCTCCACATCATCTATGCGTCCGATTGGCGAAATGACGGCAGCTGTACCGCAAGCACCGGCCTCATCGAATGCAGAGAGTTCCTCCTCGGGCACGGGACGCTGTTCTACAGTCATACCCATGTCACGCGCTATCTGCATGAGGCTGTTATTGGTGATTGAAGGCAAGATAGATGTAGATTTTGGAGTAATATAGCTGTTACCCTTGATACCGATGAAGTTGGCAGCACCACACTCGTCGATATATTTTTTCTCCTTTGCATCAAGATAAATCTCGCAAGAATACCCCTGCTCATGTGCAGCATAACTCGCACGCATACCCGCAGCATAGTTACCGCCCACCTTGAAACGGCCTGTGCCGAGAGGGGCTGCGCGGTCAATATCGCGGAAAATCACGCAGTTGTTCACTGCAAAGCCGGCCTTGTAGTATGGTCCTACAGGAGTTACGAATATCACAAAAAGATACTCTTTTGACGGGCTCACACCCACCTGGGCGCTTGTACCGATGAGCAACGGACGTATATAAAGCGACGCACCGCTCTCGTAAGGAGGCACAAAACGCTCGTTAAGCGCCACCACCTTTGTAACCATCTCGCGGAAGAGCTCAGTGCTCACGCGAGGCATCATTATACCGTCACAACTGCTCTGCAGGCGCTCGGCATTTGCCTCGAGACGGAAGATGCGCACCTTTCCGTCCTTTCCGCGGAAGGCCTTGAGGCCCTCAAAAGCATCCTGACCATAATGCAGGCAGGTTGCCGCCATGTGAAGTGTTATATTCTCATCGGTAGATACCTGAACCTCGCCCCATGCACCGTCCTTGTAGATACAGCGCACATTGCCGTCGGTCTTGCGATAACCGAATCCAAGATTTGACCAATCCAAAGTTTCCATAGTCTATATTATTTTCTTTTGCGGCGCGAAGATACACATTTTACCCGACAATTGAAAAAAAAACCATCTTTACCTCTTAAATATAGGGAATTGCATAACAATGAATGCAATCACGTTCATTCAGACAGATTATCAAGCAACTCCTTTACCTCCTCGTCGACCTTGTAGAGTTTCCCACGACAGAACTGCACAAGTGCCGCAGCCTCCTTGAGCATTCCCGACAACTCGTCGATATCAAGTTTGCCACCTTGCACTGCGTTCATTATCTCTTCGAGACGCGTAACCGCCTGTGTATATGTCATATTATCCATATCATTTCTCTATTTTATCCTTGACTGTACTTGTTAACTCACCGCCGGCGACCTCGGTTGTCACCTCATCACCCGGCACGACATCATCAATTGAGCGCACCACCCTGCCGTTCACTCTGGTGATGCTGTACCCGAGAGACAATATACGTTCGGGGGAAGCCGCCTCAAGTGCCGCGTTGCACACATCCAACCTGTGTTGTTGTTCCTTTATGAGCATCTGTGCCGAAGAGAACACCGTCTGCAGAGAGGTCTGCAAACGCATTTTCTCGCCTTGCAGATAGAGCGCTGTAGCCATTGGCAGGCGCCCCAACAATCCCTGCAAGCGCTGTTGTTCGGCATCCATATGCAGCTGTACCCCTTGCACCACACCCTGCATCATGTTTGTCATATATGTCTCCTGCTCAAGCATGGCATGGATAAGCAGTTCGGCTGCTGCCGTTGGAGTCTTTGCCCTTGTATGGGCCACCATATCCAACACACTCTCGTCACGCTGGTGCCCGATACCCGTTATTATGGGAAGAGGGAACTGCGCGCAGTTGTTCGCAAGGTCGTATGTGTCAAAACAGCTCAATTCGCTTGTCGCACCGCCGCCACGTATTATCACAACCACATCCCACATGTCAATATCAGCGGCAATGCGGTCAAGGGCCGATATTACTCCCTGTTCCACACCGCTGCCCTGCATCGGAGACTGGAAAAGATGCGGATAAAAGACAAAGCCATAGCGGTTGGAAGCCAACTGGTCGCAAAAATCGCCATAACCGGCAGCGGTAGCAGAAGATATCACAGCCACCCGCTGCGGCAGAAGAGGAAACGGGAGTTCCTTGTTGAGGTCGATGACACCCTCATCGGTGAGACGTTTTATCACAAGCATACGCTGACGCGCCATGTCACCCACCGTATATGCAGGTTCAATATCGCAGACATCAAGTGTGTAGCCATACAGCTCGTGGAAGCCCACCGATACCTGCAACAGCACCTTGAGCCCTGCCGCAAACGGTTCACCTGTCTGCTCTAAGAAATAGGGCCGCAACAACGAATATATCCGCGACCATATTGTACCACGAGCCTTGGCCACTAACTCCTGTGTAACCTCG
>JAFVSR010000054.1 GCA_017503645.1 Bacteroidaceae bacterium
CTTTTTGTGGAGTTCGGGGTGGTGTCGCTGCTCGAAAAACTGTTGCGCCCTTTGATGAAACCGGTATTCAACCTCCCCGGTGTGGCATCGCTTGGCGCAGTGCTGACATTCCTTTCCGATAACCCTGCAATCATATCACTTGCGCAGGACAAACGTTTCAGTGCCTACTTCAAGAAATACCAGTTCATATCGCTCACAAACTTCGGTACAGCATTCGGTATGGGCCTTCTTGTAATAGTGTTTATGGTGGGGCAGTCGTACTTCGTCGAGCCCTTTATAGGCCTGTTCGGTGCAGTGTGCGGCTGTATGGTTTCCACACGCTTGATGCAGTATTTCGTAGTCAAGAACTATCCGCAGTACAAGAGCGAGGATGCTTGCGATGCCCAGGAGGTTGAGGCCATTGAGGCCGAAGAGGTGGAAAAACCTCTTTTCCAACGAATTCTTGACTCGCTGCTCGACGGCGGTCGCACGGGAGTTGACGTGGGTATGGCCATAATTCCCGGCGTGCTCATAATATCTACACTCGTGATGCTCTTTACATTCGGCTCGTCGGCAGGCGGTGATTTTACCGGTGCGGCCTACGAGGGCGTGCAGCTGCTTCCCTGGATAGGTGGCAAGTTAAGTTTTATTTTCGAGTTCCTGTTCGGTTTCCACGACCCGCATCTCATAGCCTTCCCCATAACGGCTCTCGGTGCAGTGGGTGCAGCCTTGGGGCTCATTCCCAATTTTGCATCGGCCGGTTGGATAGATGGCAATGCCATTGCTGTGTTCACTGCAATAGGTATGTGTTGGAGCGGTTATTTGAGTACCCACACTGCAATGCTCGACGCGATAGGCTATCGCCAGCTTACTTCAAAAGCAATCCTTGCCCACACCATAGGAGGTGTTGTGGCGGCTGTTGTTGCCCACTGGGTATATGTTCTCTTTTCACTTGTTTAAGCTATGAAGATTGGTGTTTTGGTTGCAATGACATCGGAATATGAGCAGCTGGCAAAGTTGCTTGCCGGTGCAGGTGAACGTATCGAGGGTGGAATTTCATATCTTGTCGGCACTGTGGGTGGTAATGAAGTTGTGCTTCGCCGTTGCGGCATAGGCAAGGTGAATGCTGCGATAGGTGCTGCCGAGCTCATACGCTCCTTTTCTCCCGACGTGCTGGTGAGTACAGGTGTTGCCGGTGGCATAGATACCTGTCTGGCTGTTATGGATGTAGTGGTGAGTTCATCGTTGGTCTATCACGACGTGTGGTGCGGTATGGGCTGTGAGTACGGGCAGATACAAGGTATGCCTGCGCAGTTCGCCGTGTCCGATAAATTATGGGAGTGTGCAGTGGCGTTGAACGATACAATTGAGAACTCCACACGCATACACGCGGGGCTTATATGCACAGGTGATAAGTTTATTACCGACCGCGCTGAACTCAATGTCATAAAATCGAACTTTCCTGCCGGCCTGGCTGTCGATATGGAGTCGGCCGCAATAGCCCAGGCTTGTCACATATATGGTGTGCCGTTTGTGAGTTTCCGCATAATAAGCGATACTCCCGGTGTCGATAACCACATAGAACAGTACGAGAATTTCTGGGGCGAGATGGCGAGCCGTTCCTTTGGCGTAATACGCAGTTATTTAATGAGTATAAGATAATGGAAAAGATACCGAGTTTTAAAATAGACCATATAAAACTTAAACGAGGGGTGTATGTCTCGCGCCTCGATGTCGTGGGTGGCGAGGTTGTAACAACTTTTGATGTCCGTATGAAGGAGCCTAACCGTGAACCCGCATTAAGCCCGTCGGCCATACACACGATGGAACACCTTGTTGCCACGTTTCTCCGTAATCACCCGGTGTGGGCTTCTCGCATAATCTATTGGGGCCCTATGGGTTGCCTCACAGGTAATTATCTCATTGTGAAGGGCGAAGTGGCTCCTGTGGATATTCTTCCTTTGCTTCGCGAGGCTTTTGAGTTTGTGGTTTCGTTCGAGGGGTGTGTGCCCGGTGCCACGGCCCGCGATTGCGGCAACTATCTGCTTATGAACTTGCCCGAAGCGCAGTGGGAAGCGCGTAAATATCTGTCCGAGGTGCTTTTGTGTGCCACCGATGAGAATATGGTATATCCCGAATAGCCTGCCCTTTGGTTCAGTAGAAATTTAGTGTGGACAAGTTGATTTTTCAATAAGTTGTGTCACCTCACGCAGCCCTTTGTGTAACGAATTATCTCCTGCAATGGTAATTCTCAAAAAAGGAACCGGCACCGTTAAAATCACAGTGTTTATCCGAGCATTTGCAGGAGAGAGTGCGA
>JAFVSR010000004.1 GCA_017503645.1 Bacteroidaceae bacterium
GTTCTATGCCCATATACATACCTTTGCAACCGGGCCAGTCGCGTGTGCTCACACAAACCGACCTCTATAATATGTTCCGCCAGTACGATGCCGGAACCGAAAGTTTTGGTGGCGGTTATCTGTACGATGCATTCCAAAGTGGCAGCAACAGCGGCGTGTTCGGCCTTCTGCCCGAGGGACACTACGGCCTTAAGATTACGGCAAAAACCAACTATACCGATTTCAACGACCCCGGCGACTATCTGGGCGAGGGTATCTGCTTCTTTGATATATGCTACACTGCCAATCCGCCATCGTTCAACAACATTACATACATAAATGACGGCAATGCAGGCGTTTCGGGTTTTGAAGATAATGAGGGATACTACACAGCCTATTTCCCTACATCCAACCCCCGTTTCTCGTGGACCGAGCCCACATTCAACTACAGAGGCCTCACTGTTACACGCCAGTTCATATACGACTTTGTGCTGTATCAGCTTTCCGAGGAGCAACACCCCTCCGATGCAGTGCTCCACGGCGGCAACATAGCATACTCGCAGTATGGTCTTATGACACCGCAATGCATTGTGCCATACAATATCGTTGCCAAGCTCAAACGCTACAAGAACGTGAAATATGTGGCGCAAGTTACCGCACGCCCCCTTGTGAACGACACCTCCAACCCTGCCTATACACAGGTGGGCAACGATGGCAAGAGCGAACTGCTTGTGTTGCTTATGGAGAACAGCAATGCAGGTGAGGATTTCGATATAGTGGTGGACAATCCTCAAACTGAACTGCCCATAAATGTAACGGTGGAGCCGAAATTCACCGAACTGCCATCGGCGCTCTATTCCTATTTTGAAAACCCCAGCGAACTCTTCAACGTAACGCTCGAAAACCGCAGCAGCGAAACCATCCCCGTGTGTATGCTTATGCAGTACTACAAGGGTAACTGGGGCGTGACAGCCGCGCCTGACAAGCAGCACACAAACGAATATCTCGAGCTCGGTCCCGGTGCCAGGGTCACCCTGTCGGCCGACGATTTCGACCGCTTGGCAGGTGGTTACGACATAGACCGCGATGTAATAGCCTTCAAGGCCAAAACGGGCTTCGTAATAGGCAAGCCCACAAGCGACTACTTCCCCGAGTCGAACGACACGGCATTTGTGCGTGTGTGCCGTTACACAGGCGGCAAGCCGGTGCTGCGCGAAACCATAGTGGGCAAGGGACGTGTTCCGTTCCGCACGTCGGAAAATGTTATGAGCGGCGAAATGTTCAGCGTCACGCTCGAGCCCAAAATGCCCATTCTTCCCAAGGATGGCGCACACTACTTCACAAAGCCGTCGCGCTTGTTTACACTTAAAATAAAGAGCCTCTCGCCCAAAACACTGCGCATATATCCCTGTTTGCAGTATTTTGTGGAAGACGAAATATCCTACTCGGGCGAGTATTTCAAGGGTAAGCGTTTTGCAGACAACTACATAACCATAAAGTCGGGCGAAACAAAGAAACTAAGCGACGAGGAGTTTGATAAATTCTTTGGTGGCTTCGAGGAGTACAGGACACTGCCAAAGGGTGGCGAAAAGGTGCTCTCTTCCGATTTCACTCTCATTGAGTTTGCCGAGAGTCTCGAGAATGTTGCACGTCTGTTCATACTCGATTATGAGAGACTCAGTATGCTCGACCTCGAAAAAGATAATCCCTCGCAGGCGCTGCTTATGGATTATTCCACATCGTTTACCACCTCGCATACGGTGAAACTTGGTGATGTGGATATTACAATAAATCCAAGAGTGAACCCATTTCCCTATAACGGCGATGTCTATATAAACAGCCCCGGCCGTCTTTTTGACATAGAGCTCAAAAACCTCACAAACAAGGATTTGAAGCTGTGCCCCTGCATAACATATGCCGACAGGAGCATCGATGGCACGCTCTATTCCTACATACCCTCCAAGTGGTTCACATACCCCGAGTTTGTGCTCAAGGGTAATGAGAAAATGGTGCTCGACCGTGAGACACTGAACAAACTTTGCGGCGACACCATTGCAACACGTATAAACCACAGCACCGGCGAGAAGGAGAGCGGCTTCAAGGATTTTGACGAGATAATAACGCTCGACGATGCCAACCACCTGAAGTTTACCCTTATCAATGCCGACAGCCTCCGTAAAATACCGGCCGATGCTCCCAACAAGGCCGATAGGGTGCTGGCCGCCAGCCAGGCGCTGGAATTCTGGGCCGACAAAAACGTTTCGCTCACCGACCTCGACGTCTCCATAAAACTGAAGATGAACCCTATGCCCTACAACGCAAGGGCCTATTTCACCAAACCTGAACAACTGTTTGAGGTATCGTTGAGCAATACGGGCGACAGAACCATAGAGTTCGTTCCAATGATAATGTTCGAATTCAATGAAGATGAAAGAGCCACATATCTTGCCAACTCCTATAAGGAGAAGGATATGAAGCACATACTTGTGAAACCAGGCGAAACCTTGAAACTCACCGACGAGCAGGTAAAACTCTATTTTGCCTCCAAAGGCTTCACCAAAATCACAAGCGACCTGTTTGGAAAGATAACCGACAAGGCGGAATTCAGCCCCCTGGATGCCGACAGGGAAATAACCATAGATACCGAAAAATATAATAAAATCACTTTCAAGGCCCTGAAACCGCTAATACACTATGCCGAGCAGGGCGATTTGGCCGATTTCACCATAGGCGAGGGCTTTACAAGTTATCAGGTATCGGCTTTCACACGTCTCGACGATGTGGCTGTAACCGTAACCCCCAAACTCGACCCTCTGCCTGCCCGTGGCGACATCTATTTCAACAGCCCGGCAGCCCTCTTCGAAGTGGAACTGAAGAACAACACCCCCAATACATACAACGTGCTCCCCAGCATTATGTATCTGTTCGACGAGTTCGGTTCCTACTATGCCTCGGTGTTCAAAGAGGAGCGTTACGACAAGGCGATAACGGTTGGCCCCAACGAGGTTAAGAAACTCACCTCCAACGAGCTGAATGCCCTGTGCGGCAACCCCGACACCATAAAGTGCTTCGAGGCCCGTCTTGGCGGTGCATTCGTGGAAACACCCATTCCCGATATTAAAAAGGTTGTCAACTTGCAGTCGTTCAACCAGATAGAGGTTGTCGCCTTCAGTGCCGACTCGCTCAAGAACATTGCCGTAGAGGATAAAAACCGCAAGGTGCGTGCTATGCTTGGTGGCGGAAAGTCCGACTTCAATGCCAAGGATATGCACTTTTCCGAGGTGGTTGTAACCGTGGTTCCCAAGGCCGATGCCACCTTCAAACCCGAGCCCGACGAGTATTTCGAGAAACCGGGAGACCTTTTCGAAGTTACCCTGCTCAACGTAACAAGCAGTGAGCAGAAGGTGGGCCTGCGCCTCACCTACAACGACCGCTATTTCATTAGCAAGCCCGACAGCGTGGTAACCATAAAGCCCGATGAAAAACTCAAACTCACAGCCGCGCGATTGAACGACCTGTGCGGCCACGATATGTACAGCTACGGTGCCCCGCTGTACGAGGCCGACACGTTAGGTGGCGTGCTCGGGGAGAAGCCCGATCCGCTTGAAATAAAGATGAAGGAGGGCGACAACAAGGTAACAGCCCTTGTATGGCGCAAACTCATCGAGGACCAGGAGAAACCCACTGTATATAAAGTGGATAGTATCTCAAAATGCGACACCATTTTCCAGCCCGCCTTGCGCGATTTGTGGATAGGTGAGTACCGCCTCACCGTAACCGAGGCCAAAGAGTTGCCCATCAAGGATAAGGAGCTCAAAGAGAAGGGCTACGACTGTTTCAAAGGTAAAGGACACGTACACACCACAATGATGAATGTTCCCGTGCGCGTAGCAGTGGAGTTCGATAGTATATATGTGGATGCATCCATAAAGCGAGTGGTGAAGAACGGTGTTAAATCTGTTACCGAGAAGAGCGCCCACGTGCCGCTTGAATTATTTGAAGAGAATTTCGTGAAAGAGGTTGCCAAAACCGATTCTGCCGGTGCGCAGGCCAAGGTTGAGAAACTGCTCAATGAAGCAGGTGTCGGCGCCTTCTACAACTATGTGATAGGCAATGCGATGCAAACGCTTGCCAAGGTCGATTCCGCGGCGGTTGTAACACTGCCGCTCGGCCTCACCGTACCTATGGACGAGGACTTGGAGTGCCCTGCAACCATTCAGCTGGCACAAATGGAATTCCTGCCCGAAAGTGCCAATCTCGACCTCATTGGCGAGTTTGTGCTCCCCGAATGCGAGGCCGTGGAGAGCGACATTCTCATATTCGCAGCCCGCAAGCTCACAACCTCGCCCGAAAGTTTCCTGCCGCAAAGCGGTTCATTGGGCCTTGTAAAGAGCTTTAAGGTTAAGGACCCCGATTCCGATTTCACGTTCACGTTCAACGCACCCTCGAACCAGGACTACAGCAAGGCTTCGGACGGCTGCTTCATATCCTGGAAGGATGGCAAGTTCCACGAACTGTGCGCAAGCATAAGTATGAACCTGCCAAGCGACGAACTTTTGAAAGACGACGGTAAGGCGGCTCTCGACCCCAATGTTCACCCCGAAATTACCCTCACAGCCTTTATTGCCGATGCCGAGGACTGGTTTGCAACGGTTAAAATGGACCCCTTCCAGGTGGCAAGTGCACCGGGCTTTACATTCAGTGCAACGGGTGATTCGGTGGGTATTGTGCTCGACCGCTCAAAGAGAAGAACCCCCACAGGTATTAAGTTCCCCAATAATTACAAATTCGATGGCAAACTCGGCTTGTCGGGCGACCCCGGAAAGAACGAAAAGGCATACAACGAGTGGAAGGGCTTCTACTTCGAGGAACTCAGCTGTAAATTGCCACACTTTGTGGAGCTCGACTCCGTGGGCGATTCGCGCGTGAAGGTTGGTGTGAAGAACGTAATCTACGACGCATCGGGCTTCTCGATGAATGTTTCGGTGGACAGCCTCTTCACGTATGGCACGCCCAAGGTTGGTGGCTGGAAGATTACTCTCGACAATATCTACCTGAACATAAAACAGAACAGTTTCGGCAGCTCGGGCCTCAGTGGTAGAATAGAGGTTCCGCTCCTTTGCAAAAAAGACACCACCGAGAAGGCTCAAATAGGCTACACGGCCGCCATACAATCCGTGGCACACGGCAAGAAGGATGGTCTTGCTGTGAATTTCCGTATGCAGCAGCTCGACGACGAGGTGGGGCTCGACTTTATGTTGGCCAAGGTAAAGTTCAACAAAGACAGCACATACTTCAATGTCATCTATTGCGATACACTGCCCAAAGGCAAGCAAACGCTTGTTGAGCTATGTCTCGATGGTAAGGTGAGCATCACCTGTGCCGAAAAGATTGACTTCAAACTGCCCGATATTCCGTTTAAGAATATGCGTATTGCCAACTTCGACCAAAGTTTGCTCACCGGCAAGAAGAACGATAAGAAAGACGACAAGAAAAAGAGCAGCGGCCAGGGTGTGGAAAGCCCCGATGGAAATACCAATTTCCACACGGGTAGATGGGCGCTTGCAGGCGAGCCCGGCAGTGACGAAGGGTCCTACTGGGGAATGCCGTTTGTGCTCGATAATATCTCTATGGAGGTGGGCGATGGTGGAGAAACCTTGGGCCTCGGCATAGAGGGCGGTGTCGTTGTTATGGGTAACAAGAAATTTGGTCTTGGTGCCACGGTAGGCCTCACGATATGGTCCGAAATCAATTGGGAAGAGACCACCATAAAGTACAAAGAGGTTGAGTTCAAGTCAATGCACGTCGAGGGCCAATTTGCAGGGATGGTTTCTGTGGTTGGCGACCTCGAGGTTTCCGACGAGGAGGAAAAATCGGGTTTCGATGCCGACCTCGATGTCAAGGTGAAGGGCCTCTTCGAGATAGACCTCGCCGGTGGTTACTACAAGATGAAGAAAACCGAAGAGGACCTAAAACTCGATGAAGACGATGAAGCCGAGGACGAATATTACCGCGCGGGATATTTCCTTGCGAAGGCAGGTTTTGGCAGGGGATTGCCATTGGGCCCCGTGTCATTGCAAAAGATTACAGGTGGTTTCTTCATAAACTACGCTGCCGCAGTGTCCGACGTGGATGGCGCCGACGATATGGTGGATGCACTTGAAAAGAGCCTGAAACCCAAATATAAATCGTATGGCGGTATGTTTGGTGTGGGGCTTGCCGTGGGCGACGAAACGATTATAAACGGCGAGGCCACCCTGCTTGTTATGGTCGATATACAGAAAGACGGCATAAGGGTGCCCGGTGTTGTGATGCAGGGTGAAGTACACGCTCTTTGCGCATCAGCCGATGCCAAGAGTGGTCTTGTGAACGGAAAGGTAACCATAATATACGAGGACACCACAACACCCGACATTACCGAGGAGGAGAAGGCTGCGATGAGTAGCGGCGACCTCAGGAAGAAGTTGGAGGAGAAGAAAAATGAGCATAAGCTGTTTAAGTTGTCGGTAACGGTGGATAGCGACATAGCCGCTATGTACAAGAAATTCACCGGTGAGGAGTACCAGGTGAAGGCTCCAATATCCGACCTGCAGGCTCTGGACCAAAAGAATGCCGACAGCGAGAACAAGGGCGAGCAGAAGAACCAAAGCTCGGCTGCGGGCAAGCTCGAGAGCAAGGGCTATGTGAAGTCGGGCTGCGGAGCAACCATAAATCTGGAATTCGAGATACGCAACTACCCGGCACAGAACAAGACATTCTGGCACCTATATGTGGGCGAGCCCGATGAGTCCAAGCGTTGCCGCATTACGTACATAGACTTCGAGGTGGGCAAGGATTCACCCGTAGGCTTGTGGGCCAAGGTTTATGCCAACGCATACCTGTGCCTGGGTAACGAGCTACCGGGCAACGGCAAGCTGCCTGATATCCCCGACAAGGTGCAGGAGGCACTTGGTATGAAGGGTGCCGATGGCAAGGTTGATACCAGCCTCAAGAGCAAACTCGATGCTGCGCGTGAACAGACAATGAAGGGCGGCCCTGCCGGCGATATAAACGGCGGTATAATGGTGGGTGGTGCTCTTGGTGCCGAAATTGGTTGCAACGCCGTATTCTGCTATGCCAACGTGGAAGGTATGCTTGGTTTCGACCTCATACTCAAGCAGTACAAAGAGGGTGTCAGATGTACCGACGGCTCGCGTGCAGGCGGTAAGAATGGTTTCTATGCAACAGGCCAGATATATGCAATGCTCAAGGGCGAGCTTGGTCTTATGATCGACTTGTGGATATATAAAGGCAAGGTGCCTTTGGTGGATATGACTATGGGCGCGCTGCTGCAAGGTGGTTTCCCCAATCCCACTTGGGTATATGGCCGTATGCGTGCCAAGGGTTCGGTGCTTGGCGGCCTCATCAAGTTCTCATCTACCATTGAGATGAAGGCCGGTAAGGTGTGCGTTCCCGAAATGGGCAACCCGCTCGATGATATAAAGATATTTGGCGATGCACAGCCCGGTGATGAGGATATCGAAAAGGGCTGGAGCGACAAATATCTGGTATCTTGTTACGGAAAATCTACCTTCACCACCAATATGAAGATAGACAAGGTACTTGCACTTGTAGATGAGGCTGCCACAATGGAGGAAAACGGAATGGACGGCGACGGTGGCAACGTAACACGTATGTATGTGTTCCACCTCGACAACAACTTCGAAATGAATGAGTATGACGATAGTGACCCCACCGACGACGAGCGTAGCGCATACACAACATATATTACACACAGCAACCCCACATTCGATAAAGAGAATTACGAGTTGCGAACAGGCTCCTTCAAGCCCAACACTCTCTATCGCGTGAAACTGCGCGGTACCTGCAAGGAGATTGTTGATGGTAGTGAGGTCGATCCCATTTACAAGGATTCGCTCTCGGGCTACAAGGAGGAACACCGCGCGTTTGAAGACGTACGTTATCTCTATTTCCGCACAGGCAAGCTCAGCGACAACATAAACGATGAGGTAGTTGGTTATCTGCCCAACATCACACCCTTCACACAGTCGCTCGACGATGTAACACAGCCCTCGTTTATGGAGGCACACGTGCGTGACGATTACTGGCACAACCCCGACTACGAGTTTGTGGCAAGCATCAAGGAGTATGACGAGGCTACCGGCCGCTACCTTCTGCCCGATGCCCGTGCAGGCTTGCGCAAAGGACAGGTATCAAAGTATGAGAATCTGCCTGTAATAGAGGTTGTGGAGCAGGGTGTAGATGAAGATGGCAACGAGTTCAAGTATGCCACTGTTACGATAGACAAGCCCGTTCCCGGCGAGTTCTTTGTAAAGGGTAAGAGATACCGCTTTGAGGTTCAGCGCGTGAACCGTGCACAGCTCAACTCATATATGGATATGATTGAGGAGAACTACAAGAGCATTATGGCAATGACAAAAGAGGATGTCGACTCGTACGAGCAGCAGCTTGCCGAAATGGACGAGGCCATTGCCGAGGGCGATGCAAAGGCCGGCGACGCTAACACCAACCAGGCAATACGCGACCTCTACAACTACTACAAGGAGGTGGGCGAAATGTATGGCGAGAATGAGGCCGAGCAGCGCATAAAGGAGTACAAGGAGCAGTTGAAATCCAATGCACAGGGCTTTGCCGAGGTGGTATATACACAGGA
>JAFVSR010000055.1 GCA_017503645.1 Bacteroidaceae bacterium
ACCGGCACCGATAAAATCACAGCAAACAGCCGTTCAAGCAGCGGAAAAGGACAAATGCTGTTTGAGCGGTGTTCATCTTGTTGCTGTTATTACGCGGAAAGCGAGTTCTTTTGTCCCCGATGGTTGAACGAAAAGCTGTTTGCGTCAAACAACAGGCGAACGAAGGATGTCGCTTGCGACTCGTGAGCAGAAGGCTGTTGTGACTGATTTTTGCGCGTGCCGGGCGCTTTGGTTCTTTCACGCGATGAAAGAACGTATAAAAATAAATTAGATACAAAGAAAGGCTCACGGGGCACCGATAACTATAGAGCAAGCACCCAAGTTTTGCAGGTGAACCGGTGCTCACAAGGCACACACAAAACCTCCTCAGTCTTGCGAAGAACGCAAGCCGGCTCCTCCTAATGAGGAGCAGTTTAATCCCAAAACTTTAGCGCAAAGTTAAACCTCTTTTAACTTTGCTGTAAACCCAATAGCCTCCACAGCCTTCACCGCCTCGTCGCGGTCAAACTTACCCGTAACCGATGCCTCGCCCGTTACAAGGTCCACCGTCACGGTTTCCACTCCAGCAATGCCTTTCAATGCCTTCTCCACGCTTGCCTTGCAGTGGTTGCACGACATACCCTCGACGCAGATTACCACAGCGGCATTCTCGCTCTTGCAACTGCAATCCTCGCCCTCGCTGTGTCCGCAACCACACTCGCAATCGTGGTGATGACTGTGGCTGTGGCGACGTATAAAGGCGTTTACAAGCAGTGCCAGCAATGCTACCGAGCAGATGGTGTTGAACACGGGCAACCCGTGGTGGCTGTGTGCGTGAATGGCGTTTAGCGGTTGCAGGAACCACTCGCGTGGCAGCATATAGTCGATGCACATACCAAATGCTATAGCGCCTGCAATTATTGAGCCAATGTATATGAGGAGCGAGCGTCGTCCCATAACCTTGTTCACAACAAGCATAGATGCGGTGTTCACGGCGGGGCCGGCCATAAGCAATACAAGCGCTGTGCCCGGGGAGAGCCCTTTGAGCATAAGCGCCACAGCTATGGGAATGGAGCCTGTTGCGCACAGGTACATAGGTATGGCAAGCAATAGCACCATAAGCATACTCAGCAGCGAACTTTGCGCAAAGAATTCAAAGAAGGAATCGGGCACAAAGGCTGTGATGATGCCGGCTATCACAAGGCCCGCCACAAGCCAACGGCCAATGTCCTGCATCATATCCACAAAGGCATATTTTATGCCGCCTGCCATCTTCTGCCAAAAGCTCTTTTCGGGTTCTCCGGCAACGCTCTGCTGCGGCATAGCGACAGTGCTGTTTTCGTCCTTTTCATCGGCAAAAGTTATACCCAATATTCCCCCAAGTATGGCGGTTATAATGGCCGCCACAGGGCGCAAAATAGCAAACGGCAACCCCAAAATGGAGTAAGTTGCAATTATGGAGTCTATTCCCGTTTGCGGGGTTGATATGAGAAAGGCGGTTGTTGCCCCTTTCGATGCTCCCTCTCGTCGCAGCGACATAGCGGTGGGGATAACCCCGCACGAGCATAGCGGCAGCGGTATGCTCAAAATTATGGCATTTATTACCGAACGCACGGTTCTGCCACCTAAATATTTGCTGTATAGGTTGTTGGGGATAAACGCGTGCATAAGGCCGGCAAATAAAAAGCCCAGCAGCACATATGGCGACATCTGGTTTATGAGGTCGAGCATCTCTTTCATATTCTTATTTGTTTTATGCAATTTGTGCCGCGAAGATAATGCAAAAATCTTGTAAACGGCTTCTATTTTTCCATTTGCAGGCATAAAAAATGCAAAAAACAGCTACATTTGCAGTGTATAAGAAACCAGCCTCTGTTATGAACTACGAAGAACTACTGCATAGGCACGATATAAGGCCCACTGCTGTGCGTCTGCTCATCCTCAAGGGAATAGCCGATTTTGCCGCCCCCTTTTCAATGGAGGAACTATACTTGTTCCTCGATACCATAGACCGCAGCACGGTTTTCCGCACCCTTGTCACCTTTGAAGAGCACCGACTATTGCATAGTTTCGAGGATGGCAGTGGCAAACGCAAATACTGTTTTCACCACTCCCACGAGGCTGCCGATGAGGCTTCGCACGCAGCCTGCCGCCACATCCACGCCACTTGCCGCGTGTGTGGCCGCACTATGTGTGTAACCACCCAGGCTGTTCCTGTGGTTCCTTTGCCCGATGGCTTTGAGGTGGAGAATATTAACTATGTTGTCACGGGGGTGTGTTCCTCTTGCAAGCAGCGTTCATAGAGGTCTGTGAGCGGTTTCTCCTATTTTATTTTTACTGATAGCCATTTTTTAATTTTTTTATTATATATTTGCAATCGAAATTGCGAAAATAGGCTGCATTCGCTGTGAGGCATTCAAGTAAACTTGCGTTTGGCGCATTTGCACTATTTTGCAGTGATTTATAAAATAGCACATAAGTTTGCTTTATCTTACTGATGGGAGTTTTGGCTCCGGCAAGGTTCTTTTCCTTGTCAAACTTGGCGGTTTGTTGAAAGAAAAGTGAAGTGGTGCGCATATGTCTCCTCGTTGCACGGGCAACGTGGCTATTGTGCGTATATGATAGTTTTGTTGAAACGCCAATTTTGGGCTCTTTGTAAAATGTAGAGCCGTTCTCGTCAAGCAGATAACGCACGTGTTATCTGCTTTTTTGTTTGCAATAATCTTGGAATCGCTTTCGATAAATCTATTATTAACCCTATAAACAAAAGCTATGAATTTAATCAGTAAAAGGCTTTTCACAGCGGTTATGGCATTGTTGCTTACGTGCGCAGGCGCGTACTCGCAAGCCGTAATGTTCCCACAGGAAAAGCAGCCGGGAACGGCAAAACTTAGCGAAGAGAACGGTATTTATACAATATCGAATGAACTCTTTGCTGCACAGTTCAAAAAAGAGAATGGCAAGCTGTTGTTTAACGGTTGTACCGAGCTTGGCCTGCTTGCAGGCACCGAGCTCTTCACCGTTCAGCTTGCCGATGGTACCGAAATCCCTGCATCGGCCTTTACACTTGGCGATGTGGAGATGCAGTCTCTTGCAGGTGACCCAGCAGCAGTAAAAGGCTCAAAGCGCTTTGCAGGCCAGCAGTTGGTGGCACAGTTTACTCACGAAAACGGCCTTGCCATTGAGTGGCGTGCTGTGTTGCGCGACGGTTCGCACTATATGCGCACCGAGGTGGATGTAACCACAACCACCGACATTGCGATGTATGCCATTACTCCTATGATTTACACCGTGGAGAATGTCGATGGCGAGAAGGCTCCTGCTGTGGTGGGTAACACCCGTGGTGCTGTTATTGCCAGCGATAAAATCTTTGCAGGTCTCGAAACTCCTATGGGTATTCAGACAGCAGGCGAGGCAACCGACCTTGAGTCGTTCGTGTTCAAGGCTTGGGACGGTGCCTCTTCTTGGGCATGGGAACCCGCCGACAATGATATTCCTGCCGACATCAAGGGCTTGACACAATATGCACAGGGCACGGTCTTTGGCTCTCGTGGTTATCTTGTGTTCCGCCAGACAGGCGACTACACCATCACACTTGACTACACAAGCGGCAACAACCGTTTGCAGATTCTTGGTGTTGATGTGCTCGATGTGAATGGCACGGTTGTCGATGGCGACTATCACTTTGGCTTCACAGGTGGAAACGATAGCAATCGCGACTATACCGTTACAATTGATGAGGTGGGCGCATATATGGTTCGCATTTTCGTCAGCAGCAACGGCAGTGGCGAGGGACTCAGCAGTGTGGGTACTATAGCCTATAGTAAAAAGATTACCCAGCCTGCGCTTGTGTACGACCTTGCGTCTACAGAAACTCCTTATCTAGAGCCCGAGGTGATTGAGGTAATAGATGACGAGAATGATGGTATTGCCGAAAAGGTATTTACATTGCAGAGCGGAATGACATACTACATTGCTGCAAATGCAAAACAAAGCAATGGTTCTTTCGTAAAACGTTATTTGTATATAAACGCCAACGGGGCTCTTGTAACAGCAACAGAGGTTCCCGCCGATGATACCAATTACAAGTGGACTCTCACATCTACCGGCGACGAAACTTGGTCTGTACAGAACGGTGGCGGCAAATACCTCTCTTATGGCAAGCCGCTCCAAGCCGGCGATGCTGCGTATAACTTCAAGTTTACCGACGATGCAGTGGTTGATGCCTATGGTGCGTTCTCGCTCTATAATCCCACATCGTCGGGTGGTAAATATATGGTGACAAATGCCAATGGAGAAAGTTACGACCAGAATGGTACAGCACGCAACGATGGCAATTGGTGTTCCGACTATGTCTTTACTACTTGTGTCACAACCGTGGGGTCTTTGAATGCTGAAAACGCCTCGCTAAGCGACAACTGGGTGAGCTCGTGGGAGGGCTTTAGTGATTGGACCGGTACACTGCCTTCAAGTACAACACTCACACGTACTGCAAAATACAAGGATACCGGTTTTTATAGTATGGGGTTTGGTTGTCTCGATGTGCTTTTCGATTACACAAGCGGTAACCACGGTCTTTATGTGCTTGGCGTGCAAGTGGTAGATGCCGAAGGCAACGTTGTGGCACAGGAGTTCAAGAATGGCTTTACCGGTTCGAACAGCACGGTGACATACAATGTTTATGTTCCCGAGGCCGGTGTGTACAAATTGCGTTATATAACCGATTACCGTGATGGAGGTACCGCTACCAATGGCGATATAACAGTCGCATTTACAGCTGGCATCACGGCTGCCCGGCAGCAGACAAAGGCGTGGACAAGCGCTTGGACCGGCTTTGCAGTGTGGGCCGATGCACCCGAGGGATTAAAATCATATGATAACTCTACAAGTGCTGAAACAACACCTACAAGCATACAGTATACCGATCAACATTATTGTATAAAAGCCGGTAAACTATCTGTATTGTACGACTATACAGGTGGCGGGCATGGTATGCACCCCATGGGCGTGGTACTTATGGATTTGAATGGTAATGTCGTTTCTACCGATTATCACGCCGGTTTCACAGGCGGTCGCGATGTGAATAATACTTATGTCGTTATAGTGCCCGAAACAGGTTTCTACACAGTGAGATTTGTTGCCGATAAAAAGAGCGGTGGTACAGATACTAATGGTACCATCACTCTCTCGTTGCGCGAGATAGCTTCTCTTGGCTCTATAGTCGAAGACGAAACCATAGAGCACTCCTGGACTCCCGAAAGCTGGGTGAAGATTGCCAACGACGATGTTCCCAACCGCGTGAACGAGGCCGGTTGCACCGACGAGAATGCTTATATAATGGAGCAGATGATAACAATAAAGTCGGCCGGCGTGTTGAGCGTTAATTTCGCCTACGCTTCAGGTGCCAATAAACTTTATCTTGCCGGTGTGGATTTGATTGATGCGACCGGTAATGTTGCTGTCGATGACTACCACGCAGGTGAAACCGGTTCCAACAGCTCCAATAACACATATAAACTCAACGTGTTTGCCCCCGGTACATACACAATGCGTTATTTCGTGAACAAGGCCGAACCATTTACCGCATCGGGTAACATTACACTCTCGTTGAGAGTCGATTACACAATGCACCTTGTTGCCCCCGAAACTACACCCATCAAGGGTATGTGGCGTCGCCAGACAACACTTGCTGCGGGTACAAAATGGGATGTAAGTGCTGTTGTGGGCTTGATGGCCCCCGGACAGGCCCGTCGTTCGTTCCTTGCATACAGCGAGCGTGAGCGTGCAGTGCCTTGGCGTGCAGTTCCCGCATATATATCGTGGTACGAAATCAATATAGACCGTAACAATGCGGCTCCCGGTCTGGAACATACCAATACCGACGAAACTAAGTGCTTGCCCATTGTCGAGGAGTGGAAGAAACAGTTGTACGATGTTTACGGCGAGGCTCCCTATGCATTCGTATGGGACGATGGTTGGGACACATACGGAGAGTGGCAGTTCCATAGCGGCTTCCCCGAAGGCTTTACAAATATGGACAAGGTAGGTCGCCAGATGGGTGCGGGCCAAGGTGCTTGGTTAGGCCCTGTTGGTGGTTATGGTACAAGCGGCGGCTACCGTCGTGCATATTGGAACGGCAAGGGCGGTATGCAGTTGAGTAACCCCGCATACTACGAGGTGTTTGTAAATGCAGTAACCAATCTGCTTTATACTTATGGCTACGATTTCCGCTTCTTCAAGTTCGATGGTATCAGTGCACAGTTCTCTTCTGTGGGCCCCGATGCCGGTGCTACAGGCGAGGAGAATGCCGAGGCTATCATTATGGCCGAGAAGGTGCTCCGTAGCATTAAAGAAGATGTATTCCTCAATACCTCTGTAGGTACTTGGGCTTCTCCCTTCTGGTTCCAATATACCGATGCTGTATGGCGTCAGGAGAAAGACGATGGCACAATAGGCAATAACAGCAACAGCCGCGAAAAATGGATAACATACCGCGACCGTTTGGTATATCAGAACTTTGTTCAGAACTCGCCTTTGTGCCCCATCAACACATTGATGACTCACGGATTCATATTTACCGAATATGGCGGTCCGGCCTCTTTCGACCGTTCTTGGAGGGCTGTTGTAAACGAGTTGCGTTGTGCCTTTGCTTGCGGTTCGGGTATGGTTGAACTTTACAACGACTACAAACTCACCAACGAGCTTGTTAATCCCGCTACAGGCAATGCCGGTGAGCTTTGGGGCGAAATTGCCGCTTGTATGAAGTGGCAGCGCGAGAATTCCGATGTGTTGCCCGATATTCACTGGGTGGGTGGCAACCCCTGGACAGGTGCCAAAGAGGAAATCTATGGCTGGGCTGCTTGGAACGCGCAGAAGGCCGTGCTTACACTGCGCAACGGTGCCAACAATGCACAGAGTATTAAACTCACTTTGCGCGAGGCACTCGATATTCCCGCTTATGTAAAAGAGGGTAGCACCATCACCTTGAGCCACGCATTTGACGACCAGTCGTCATTGGAGGGCTTTAGCGGCCTCGCAGTGGGTACTCCCATTAATATTGACGCTGAGCTCACAATCACATTGCCCGGTTCATCGGTATTTGTATTCAACGGCACTGACGACAGCTTTAGCGGCATTGAAACAGGCAAGTTCTACCGCTTTAAGGATACTGCCGGCAACTACATCACATCCACCGCTGTAGGTGAAACGCTTGCTGTGAGCACCACAGCCGATGCCTCCACAATCTTCTGGTTGAACGAGGAGAGCGAGCTCCTTGCCTTCTCCAACGGTTTGTACTTGAATACATTTGAGGGTGGCAATGGCGGCTTTGAGGTTGTTGGTCACGAGGGCAACGCTGTAACATTTACAAAGGGTGCCGTAGATGGCAGCATCAAGATTGCAGTAGCCGATGGCCGTTACCTGCAGAGCAACGGAACAACCGTTTCAACTACTGCTTCGGGCTACTATTGGTTTGCCGAGGAGGTTGAGGCTCTCCCCGTTACAATAAGTTCAGTGGGCTATTCTACATTGAATGCTCCCGTAGCTCTTGCCGTTCCCGATAATCTTTTGGCATACACCGCGGTAATCAATGGCGATTATATCGACCTTGTGGCTGTAGAAGGTACTATCCCTGCCAACACAGCGGTGATAGTAAAAGCTGCTGCAGGTAAATATGACTTTGCTCTTGCTGCCGATGCTGCTCAGGTGAGCAACAATGCGTTGCTTGGCACATTGGAGACTATAGCGGCAAGCACCGTGGCATCCCCCTATACATTGCAGACAAACAGAGACGATGAGGGTAATGTAACAGGTGTTGTAATGCGCAGATATACAGGCGATAACCTTGCCGGCTTCAAGATGTATATGAACATACCCGACGCCGAGGGTGCCGCGTTCAGCTTCCGCTTCCCGGGAACAACCGATATTATAGAGGTTGTGGCTCCTGCCGATGGCGATGGCCGCGTGTATGACCTCTTTGGCCGTCCCGTAGAGAACCCTGCAAAGGGCGTGTATATTGTAGACGATAAAAAAGTGGTATTTTAATTAAGGAGAAACTATGAATATGAAAAAAGAATATTTTGCACCCTTTGCGGTGTATATGACAGTAGATTGCGACACCATTATTGCCACAAGCCCTGTTTCAATCAGCATAGACAAGACAGGAGAAGGTGACGAGCAGTTGAGCAATAAGCAACAAGGCACTTGGGGCAATTTGTGGAATAAATAAACATTAGGACACAACATCTATTGAAATAATTGGGCTCGGCACGTTGCCGAGCCCAATTATCGTTTATTTAAGTGCAAATTGAACTATTTTTGTTGCAAGTATGGCCAAATAAAGAATAAAAGTGCTACCTTTGTACCTTGGAATGTCGCGCGTGCGGCAAAGCAGAGCAGATATAAATAATTAAAAACAAAAATATTATGGCAAACAAAGCATTATTGGTAATCCTCGATGGTTGGGGAGTTGGTAACCACGGTAAAGGTGACGTTATTTTCAACACGCCCACACCCTATTGGGATCATTTGGTATCGGTATATCCCAACTCAAAGTTGCAGGCAAGTGGCGAGAATGTAGGTCTTCCCGCAGGTCAGATGGGTAACAGCGAGGTGGGCCACCTTAACATCGGTGGCGGTCGTGTGGTATATCAGGACTTGTTGAAGATTAACCGTGCAATAGCCGACGGTTCCATAGCAAAGAACCCCGAACTGGTGGCAGCCGTGGAGTATGCCAAGAATAATGGCAAGAAACTCCATTTTATGGGCCTTACATCCAACGGTGGCGTTCACAGCTCGCTGGAGCACTTAGAGGCTATGTATAAATTTGCCGCAGAGCAGGGTGTGGAGAACGCTTTCGTTCACTGCTTTATGGACGGCCGCGACACCGACCCCAAGAGCGGTGCAGGCTTCATAGCCGACCTCACTGCCAAGAATCTGAAGCTCGCTACCATCGTGGGCCGCTACTATGCAATGGACCGCGACAAGCGTTGGGAGCGTGTTAAAATAGCATATGACCTCATTGTAAATGGCGAGGGCAAGCCTGCAACCGATATGGTGGCAGCCGTTGAGGAGTCTTATGCCGAGGGTGTAACCGACGAGTTCATCAAGCCCATCGTGAACAGCGCGTTCGACGGCCGCATAAGCGAGGGCGATGCAGTAATCTTCTTCAACTACCGCAACGACCGTGCCAAGGAGCTCACCGTGGTGCTCACACAGGAGGATATGCCCGCCGAGGGTATGCACACAATCCCCGGCTTGCAGTACTACTGTATGACTCCCTATGATGCAAAATTCACAGGCGTGCACATCCTATTCGACAAGGAGAATGTAGATAACACTCTTGGCGAGTTCGTGTCAAAACAGGGTATGAAGCAGTTGCACATTGCCGAGACCGAGAAATATGCCCACGTAACCTTCTTCTTCAACGGAGGTCGCGAGACACCCTACGAAGGCGAGGAGCGTATCCTTGTTCCCTCTCCCAAAGTGGCTACATACGACTTGCAGCCCGAAATGAGCGCATACGAGGTGAAAGACAAGTTGGTTGCCGAGATTAACTCGGAGAAATTCGATTTCATCGTGGTGAACTTTGCCAACGGCGATATGGTGGGCCACACAGGCGTGTATAGCGCAATAGAGAAGGCTGTTCTTGCAGTGGATGCCTGCCTCAAGGATGTGATAGAGGCAGCACGCGAGCACGGTTACGAGTCTATAATCATTGCCGACCACGGTAATGCCGACAACGCAGTGAATGCCGATGGCTCTCCCAATACAGCACACTCGCTGAACCCCGTTCCCTGTGTATATGTGACAAACAAGGAGAATGCCACCATCGAGGACGGTATTTTGGCCGATGTGGCTCCCACAATCCTCAAGATTATGGGCTTGGAGGCACCCGCCGAGATGACAGGAAAATCTCTGATTTAATTATAATAGGTAAAGCATAGCGGCTGCGCCGGGCGCAGCCGCTATGCTTTTTTTGTGCGATGTAAAGGATATTATGTTGCCGCGAGGCGCACCCGTGTGTGCGCCCAAAGAAATAAGATATAAAAACAAACAATTATGGTACAGATAGGAGATGCAATAGTGTCGTTCGACCTATTCCAGGAATATTTCTGCTGCAACCCCTCGCACTGCAAGGGGATATGCTGCGTAGAGGGCGATGCAGGCGCCCCCGTACTATTTGACGAGGTTGAAAAGTTGGAAGAGGCATTGGAAGTGGTGGCCCCCGAAATGTCGCCCGCGGCCCGTGCCATAGCCGACGAGCAAGGCGTGGTATATACCGACCGCGACGGCGACCTTGTAACTTCCATTGTCGATGGCAAGGACTGCATCTTTGCATCGCGCGACGAAAATGGCTGCTGCATCTGCCTCATAGAGAAGGCATACAATGAGGGGCTCATAGGATGGCGCAAACCCATATCGTGCTACCTGTACCCCGTGCGTCTGCGCAAGGTGGGCGACCTCACAGCCGTCAATTTCCACAAGTGGGATGTGTGCCGCAGTGCCGTGGTGGCAGGCCGCCGCAAGGGCATAAAGGCATACGAGTTTCTCAAAGGCCCCCTCATCGAGCGCTTTGGCGAAGAGTGGTATGACGAACTGCTTGTAGTGGCAAAGGAGCTTGATAAGCAGGGATTGCTTAGATAGACAATACCGCGTGTAGGGGCGCACCCGTGTGTGCGCCCTTGTGATACGTGCGGGTTGCGGTCAGCTCGCTTTGTCAATTAAGTATAAATTATGATAAGCAAGGCTTCTTTAATCGATAAAGCGAGCAGCAAATGGTCGCACGCAGCACCGGTGCAACTGGTGCCGTGCGGGTAGCTTGACTCTCCCTCTATTTAGAGGGAGTACGGCTTTAGCCGGGAGGGAGTTTTGTGCGCCCTAATAAATGATGTTGCGCTTGTTACACTGGTGCAACATCCTATGGATGATATTGTATTACTATAAACTCCTCGGTGGCCCGTGAACCTTTCTTTGTTTAATCTAATTTTTTGTATCTCCTTTTTGTCGCTCAAACCAATATAAGAACAAGTTTTTACCCCGGCAGAATAAAAATAAGACCGCAATCGCTATCTTTGGTTTGACGACGGGGCTAAGTCCCAAGTGTATAACTTAAATCCTTAGCTTAT
>JAFVSR010000056.1 GCA_017503645.1 Bacteroidaceae bacterium
AGTAAACTGCGGTTTTTCAGGCTGCGCAAGCACACTGCTTATAGCGAACCTTTGCTGCACTCGCAGTAAAACATTAAAGTAAACTTTATGTTTTGCTCGTTTGCAAAAGCTTTAAACTACATCTTTTTATTCATCTCCCTGCAAAAAGAGGCTGCTAAAAAATACTTTTTAGTCAGCCTCTTTTTATATTTACTATTCTATTGATGGCTATTTCAACAACTCCTCGGCAAGCTGCTGCATAGCGGGTAGGTCGCTCTCCTTCATACGCGAGCGTATGGTAACCATTGGCTCTACAATCTCAATTGCCTTCATCTCCTCAAGCATAGAACGCATTACGCGCCCGGCAGTGGGCGCCCACGAACCGTTCTCAAGCAGCGCTACCTTGCGACGTTGGAAGTTCTTGCTCTTCAGGTGGTGCAGGAAATCTGCCATAGGGGTGAACACTCCCGCATCGTATGACGATGCACACAATACCATATGGCTGTATCTGAAGGCATCCTCAACGGCTTCGGCAAGGTCGCAACGCGACAGGTCGGTCACGGCCACTTTGGGAGCGCCTGCGGCGGTAAGCATCTCGGCAAGTTTACGTGCTGCCACCCCGGTGCCGCCGTGTATCGATGCATAGGCCACAAACACACCCTCGGTTTCGGGCTCATACTTGCTCCAGGTGTCATAGAGCCCCACATAATAGCTCAGGTTCTCGGTGAGTACAGGGCCGTGCAGGGGGCATATAATCTCCACGGGGAGCGCAGCCACCTTCTTCAGCAGTGTTTGCACCTGAACGCCATATTTACCGCAGATGTTAAAGTAGTAGCGGCGTGCTTCGCAGGCCCAGGGCTCGTCGGTAGCCAGAGCACCGAACTTGCCAAATGCATCGGCCGAGAAAAGCACCTTGTCGGTGGTGTCAAATGTTACCATTACCTCGGGCCAGTGCACCATAGGTGCGTGCAGGAACTGCAATGTGTGCTTGCCGGTGGAGAGCGTGTCGCCCTCCTTCACAGCTATGGAGCGTGCAGCAAAGTCGATGCCTTCAAAGAATTGTGGCATCATCTGTATTGCCTTAGGGGTGGCCACAATGCGCATTGCGGGGTATTTTTTCATAGCCTCGGCAATGAGCGAGCTGTGGTCTGGCTCGGCGTGGTGAACAATAAGATACGAAGGCTCGCGTCCGTCGAGCGCAGTGGTGAGGTTCTGCCACCACTCTTCGCCCTTGCGTGCATCGGCTGTGTCCAGTATAGTTATCTGTTCATCCTCTATTATATATGAATTATAGGCCATACCATTGGGCACAATGTATTGGCTCTCAAAGAGGTCTATGTCGTAGTCGTCAACCCCTATGTACTTAATGCTGTCCGTAATATTCTTTATCATAGCGTTTTAATACTTATTTAATTGGTTGCGGAAGTTGTTTACAATCTTCGCGCTCTCTTTCTCAATCTTGTTAACGTCAACTGTTTTCAACAGCTTTTCAAGGCTCTTGATGGTCTGTTTGTCGCCCTTCTCTGCAGCCTCGGCAAGCAGTATCTTGTATTTTTCGAACTGCTGTATGCCCTGCACAAGTCGTTCCCAGCGCACAGAACTTATGCTGTGCGGGTATATCACATATGTGTCGCCTGCAGGCCAGGCTGTGAAGCGTGAATCCTTCTCGGGCTCCACTGTCCAGCTGTTGTATGCCCAGCGCAGGTAGCCGTCGAGGTCTTTTGCAAGTGCCTCAAGAGCTATGAACTCGGCATCGGCAGGGGCGGTGAAGGTAAACAGGTTGGGGTACTCGGCCGAGCAGCAGGTGTAGTAGGTGGATACCTTGCCCTCGCTGCGGCGGCGTGCAAGCAGCTCGGGGGTATATGCTGTGTAGGCGAAAATATCCAGGCAGTAGTCTGTGATGTCGGCCTCAATCTCGGGGTGGTAGTTGCCTGCCATTGAAATCTTCATACCGGGGGCATATTTCTTGATGACGGCAATGGCGGCCTGCATCTGCGGCAAGCTGCGCTCATCCATAGATATAAAGGTCTTTTCGAACCATCCCTTCTCCTTCAGATGCTGTGCAAAGGCTTGCAGCATACCGCCCCAGAATTGCTCGTAGACCTTCTCGCCCGGGGCACACTGTATGTATTTGTGGCTGTGCGTTGCCTGGTCGTAGTAGCGGAACGACAGCTTCCAAGGAATCATAGAGAAGCAGGTAATCTCCTTGTCTATGCCGCAGTCCATCATAAATTCCACCCATTTGTCGAAGATGGTGAAGTCGTAGTACCAGCTGCCGTCGGCCTTGCGCATCCAGGTTATCATACTGCCAAATGGGTCGTATGTCTGTCCGTTCCAGGGGCGGTCTATGAGTGTGGCGGTTATTGCCTTTTGCCCGGCGCCTGCCAATTTGGTCATATATGGGCGCAGTTTGTGGAAATGCTCGGCCGACCAGGGCTCCACACCGTGCACGCGGGCCACGGCGTATGGGTTCTGCCACAGGTCGAGGTGGAATTTCCACTCCTTTGGTGCGGGTAACGTGCGGTCAATAACCTTCACGGTGTAGTGCATTGTGGTGCTCTTGCCGTTGCTGCTTATGGTCACCGTTCCTTTGTATTTGCCGGGTGCGGCATCGGCGGGTATGCTCACTGTGAGCCACAAGCCGTTGTATGTGTCGGCTGCAAGCTCCGCAGGGTTGGTATCGGTTACCTTGTCGGCAGAAAAGTTCTCGCCGTGGGCATCCACAGCGTGCTTGCCGCAGCCGGTAAAGCGGTCGGTGATGATGTCCTCCACAAAGCCGCCCACAACGTTGCTGCTGCTTATGGTGTGCTTGCCACACTTGAGGTCGCCAAAACTGTATTCAACCGTATGGGCCGCGTTTCTGCAGGCCACCAGCAACTGAAAATTCACGCGCTCGCCACGCCACGCCGCGGTGCTGTTTACTGCGGTTGTGGTTATCTCGTCTGCGCTTGTGTGGGGGTAGCGGGTGTCGGTGTTGCCCCACTTTATGGTGATATCTTTGTCTATGATGTTTTTGGGGGTTGCCGCGCCCAACGATTGCAGTGCTATTATTGCTATTATTGCAAGTGAATATAGTCTTGTTTTCATAGTGTGGTTGTGTTATTCTGTTATTTGGGTAAAGCTCATAGTGCCGGTGTAACCCTCGTCGGTGGCTGTGGCTGTATATCGCAAATATCCCATTGAGAATTTAAGTGTCAGTTGCAGTGCCTCCTCGGTGATGGTACAGGCAACATCGGTCATTGTATATTGCTCCATAGGCATATATGCGCTGCCACGCATAGATACCGTGGGGATAATTACTGCGCTGTAGTGGCTGTTACCCTCGGCCGGTGCAATCTCGGGGATGCGAATGTTCATTACCGGCATTCCGGGTGCAAATGAAATGTTGTTCAATGTGATGGTGGCTGTGCCCTCCTCCTTTTCGGCGGTGCTTGTGGTGTTCTCATACTCCTTTACATCCACCGTGGGTACGTCGGTAGATGCTTCGCCCTCGGGGTAGGTGGTTGTGGTTGTGCCCTTGTAGGCATCGCCCTCTTGTTTGCCTTGGAACTCAATTTTTCCCAGGTGCATAAATCCCCGGAAGGCTACTTCTCCTTCGGCAGTTATGCTGCCCGAAAAGTTATTTATGGTGTAATTGTCATAAGGGCCCATTACACCGCCAAACATCACCTCGGGTATAACGGTGCTTGCAAGCAGCTGCTTGCTGCCGCCCTCTGCAAAATAGGGCACATTGGGCAGATATATATCCATTGCCGGCATTTTACTCGCAAATTTGGCGCTCTTCATTATGATGGTTACTGTGGCATTGCCGTTGTCTGTTATCTCGCACGCGGCACCTTCTACCTGATATACATTATCGGGCAGCGGGGGTGGGGGTGTGTTATTGTCGTCGTCGGAACAGGCGGCAAACAGTGCAATTGCCATAAAGAGTGATAGTAACTGAAATTTTTTCATAATTCGTTATTTGGTAGTTTATAAATTTATGTGGAAGGATACTCCCGCCTGCAGTGGCTTGCCCTCTGCAAAAAAGTCGTTTCCAATGGAGCGGAAGTAGAATGTGTTGTATTTCTCGTCAAGCAGGTTCTTTCCCCACAGCGACGCGCCGAAATGCCCTTTTTCCCACGACAACGAAGCCTGCCACAGGCCGTAGAACGATTGTGAAAGGGTGTTGGCCTCGTTCCAATATATGCGGCCTATGCCGTTCCAACCAATGTTCAGTATCAGGTGGTTGGCAATGCTGCGTGCAACTGGTATCTTGTATGCGACATTAAGCGATGCGGTCTCCCGCGGAGCATATGGCAGTTGCTTGCCTTTGTAGCTGATACCCTCGTTTGTGAACTTTTCGAATTTGGCGTTGGTGTAGCCGTATGTCGCGTTTATTGTAAAACGGCCGATGTCGTATCTTGCAGCCAGTTCGCAACCATAGCTGCGCGACTCGCCTGCGTTGGACATTATTCGTCCTGTGCCGGCAGTGGGGTGTATGGTCAGCTGCTGGTCGGTACAATCTATGTAGAAGAGCGATGCAGCGAGGCTCAGTCTGCCGTCGAGCAGCGACAGGTTGCCGCCAACCTCGTAATTAAAGCTCTCCTCGGGCTTGTACTTGGTGGCCGATGCATCGGTGTCGTCGCCCGTACCCTGCATATTCCTTATCATCTTGGTCTGCAATATGTCCGAAAATATCTGCGTGTTGAAGCCTCCCGCTTTGAATCCCTTGCGCACCGATGCGTAGATATTGCCTTTGCTGTGGCGATATGTTATTGAGAGCCCCGGCAGCAGCTCCAACGCATCTACCTTCTCTGTGCCTTTGAATGTAGTGGGCAATGGTTCGTGTACCTTGCCCGGTACGCTATAGTGAACAAGCGAGTGGCTGTAATAGTCCATAGAAGAGTTCTCGTAATCCACTCGCAGTCCTGCCTCAATATCAAATGCTCCCACGGTGTAGCCGCCTTGCAGGTAGGCTGCCACTCCGTATGTGGGTATCTTGAAATCGTCGGTGATATCGAATGCGTTCTCATCTATTGTGAACCACGATGGCAGGCGCTTGGCAATGAGTTCCCTTATACCCACCTCACGGAAATGCACGGGAGCCTCCATTTGCAGGTGCTTGTAAAAGGCGAAAAGGCCGCCGGTCCATCTGAATGCCTTGTCGTCGCGCGACTTTATTACAAACTCCTGCGTGATTGAGTGCTCGCGCTGTGCCTGTTCCATTGTAAAATAGTCGTCGGCAAGGAAGTCGTTGTCCAGGTGCATCTCGTCGTCGGTGTATTGATAGCCTGTGGCCGATGATATTGTGAAGTCATCGAAGAAACGCTTCACCACCAAGCCATCCGATAGGTTGAAACGGCGGTAGTAGCACTCCTCGTTATATGCAATGGGTTGCAATGTACCACTTGTGCCGTTGTACAGGCGGTAGCCCCACCCGCCCTCGTCGGTGTAGCCCACGGTGAAGGTGTTGTCTATGCTCCATCTGTCGGCAGGCAACCATTGGAAGCGTGCACGCACGGCGGCATTGTCGCCACCATCGCATTTGTCGCCTGTGCAGCTGTTTGTGAAAAAGCCGTCGCTGTGGTTGTAGTATGTGCCCACTGACCAGCCGAAACGTCTGCTTGCAGCCTCGTAGTGCGCAGCCTTTATGCGTATGCTGTTTTCATTACCATACTCCACAGATAGCCTTTTGCCCTGGAAATTAAGTGGTGAAAGGGTGGTTATGTTTATTGTTCCGCCCGAGGTGTTTCGCCCGAAGAGGGTACTTTGCGCGCCGCGTATAATCTGCACCTTGTCAATGTCGAACAACTCAAAGTCGTAGTTGTTCTTGTTCATCACGGGCAACTGGTCTATGTTCATACCCACCACGGGCTGGTCTATGCGTGAGCCAAACCCCCTTACATAGATAGACGATGTCATTCGCGAACCATAGTCGGGCTGATAGAAGTTGGGCGCTATGGCTGTGAGCTCCTTTATGCTGTTTATGTGCCTGTTCTCTATGTCGGCACGGCCTATGGTGGTTACCGAGTATGGCTGCTTGTCTGTATCATCGGACATCTTCACCGACGACACGATGTCTATGCCGGCAAGCACAATGGTATCGGCCGTTTCGGCAAATGTGGTGATGAATAACGATATAAATGCAGCAATAAATGTCATAGTTCCTGTTTGCAATTCGTGCGAAGATACAAAAAAAATATGGATTATTATCTATATAGATGTTAAAGGGAACTATGCGGAGATGACTAAAATGTATATTTTGTTCCCCAAAAGTTGGGCGATTATTACAAAATATCGCATTTATGCTTTCTCAACACCTGCCGCAGGGTGCGCGAGTCGCATTGGCACGCCTTGTCGAGCAGTGCCCAAAACCTCTCGCTGTGGTTCATCTCCACGGTGTGGCACAGTTCGTGCAGCAGCACGTAGTCTATCAGTTCGTCGGGTAGCAACACCAAATATATGCTGAGGCTTATGCTGCCGCGGCTGCTGCAGCTACCCCAACGGGTGTGACTGTCGCGCAGGCTCACACTGCTGTATCTGAACCCGTGCCGTGTGGCAAGTTGTTGCAGGCGCCCGGGCAGAATATCTTTTGCTCTGCCGCGCAGATATCTTTTAATGACATCGCGAAGCCAAGCCTGCCGCCGGGGGCAGTGCAGGTTGGTGGCGGCAGGGTAGAGCAGGATGTGCTCCCTGCCGTTCTGTTTTATTAGGAATTTATCCCCGTTGTGCGGTTGCAACCCGAATGTAAATTGCGGAGTCTCTATGCGGTAGGAGGCATCAATGGTCTTGGGTTGTATGGCATCCTGCTGCTCAAGCAGTTTCTTGCCGTACATCTCCAAAGCCCTCTCAAGCTCCTTTGTGGTAGCAAATGTGGGCAGTGTGATGCATAAAAGATTGGGGCGCGCACGCAATATAATGCGGCGCGCCCGTGGGTTACGGGTAATCTCAATGTTACCATATTGTGGGTGTGCGATAAGGCTCTTTTTGAGCATATCAGGCAACTATGTGTGTGCCGCTTTTGCCATCAATGGCATCGGCACGGGTTATCACCACCTGCGACACGCCGTTGTCTATGGCATTAAAGGCATTGTCTATCTTGGGTATCATACCACCGCTCACGGTGCCGTCGGCAAGCAGTTGCTTATAGCTTGCCTTGTCTATTGTGGCGATGAGGCTGTCGGCATCGTCGGGGTTACGCATCACACCGGGGAATTCAAAACAGTATGTGAGTGTCACATCATATAGTTTTGCAAGCCCTTTGGCGGTCTCTGCCGCCATAGTGTCGGCATTGGTGTTGAGCAGGTTGCCGTTGCCGTCGTGTGTGAGGGGTGCCACAATGGGCACAATGCCTTGCTCTATGAGCTTACCCAACATCTGCCCGTCGGCATAATCCACGTCGCCCACAAAACCGTAATCAACCTCGCCCACAGGGCGCTTGTGTGCCCTTATGATATTGCAGTCGGCACCGGTGAGGCCCAAGGCGTTCACTCCGCGTGCTTGCAGGCCTGCCACGATGTTCTTGTTTACAAGGCCGCCATATACCATTGTAACCACCTGCAGGGTGTCGGCATCGGTTATGCGACGGCCGCCCACCATTTTGCTTTCAATGCCAAGTCGCTCGGCTATCTTGGTGGCCGAACGGCCACCGCCGTGAATGAGTACCTTCGCCCCCTCAATGGCCGTGAAGCGGTCGAGCAGGTCGGCAAGCGATGCGGGTTCTTCCACAATCTTGCCACCCACCTTTATAACAGTTATTTTCTTTTTGTTCTCCATATTCAGGTCTCTTGGAATCAGGGCTCAAGATAGGTGTAGCCGTATAGGCCCGAGCGGTAGTTGGCAAGGAACTCCTTGCCCTCCTCAAGCGAAATCTTGCCCTGTTTCACCGACTTTGTCACCCAAGTCTCCAATGTGCGCACAAGGCGTTTGGCATCGAACTGCACATAGTCGAGCACGTCGGCTATGGTTTCGCCATCTATAATCTTGTCTATGTGATAGCCATCCTTGTCCACGCTTATGTGCACGGCATTTGTGTCGCCGAAGAGGTTGTGCATATCGCCCAGAATTTCCTGGTATGCACCCACAAGGAACACACCTATGTAGTATGGCTCGTTGTTCTTCACGCGGTGCACGCACAGTGAGTTGGCCTTGCCGTTGTAGTTTATGAAATCGGTTATCTTGCCGTCGCTGTCGCAGGTCATATCCTGAATGGTGCAGGTGCGGTCGGGGCGCTCATCGAGCCTGTGTATGGGCATTATGGGGAAGAACTGGTCTATGGCCCAGGTGTCGGGGAGGCTCTGGAAGAGCGAGAAGTTTCCGAAATATTTGTCGGCAATGAGCTTGGGCAGTTTGCGGAAATCCTCGGGCACGTGCTTCATATTCTTTGCGATAGAGAGGATTTCGCGTGTAACCGACCAGAACATACTCTCGATTTGTGCGCGGGTTTTAAGGTCCACAATACCGTGGCTGAAGAGCTCCAATGCCTCCTCGCGTATCTGCTGTGCATCGTGGAAGGCCTCAAGCATAGTGCGTTGGTCGAGGTCGTCCCAAATTTTGTATAGCTCCTTCACGAGGTCGTGGTCCTCGGGGCCCACCTCCCAGTTCTCATCCATCTGCGGCAGGGCTGCGGTTTCGAGAATCTCGAAAATGAGCACGGCGTGGTGTGCCGATACCGAGCGACCGCTCTCGGTAATGATGTTGGGGTGGGGTATGCCATTCTTGTCGGCAGCATCCACCATTGTGTAAACGGCGTCGTTCACATACTCCTGAATGGAGTAGTTAACACTGCTCTCGCTGCTCGACGAGCGTGTACCGTCGTAGTCCACTCCTAAGCCGCCACCTATGTCGGTGAACTCCACCTTGAAGCCCATTTTGTGTAGCTGCACATAGAACTGCGAAGCCTCGCGCAATGCGGTCTTTATGTGGCGTATCTTGGTTACCTGGCTGCCTATGTGGAAATGTATGAGGCGCAGGCAGTCGCGTATGTCGTATTTGTCGAGCAATTCCAGTGCCTCGAGCAGTTCGCTCGATGTGAGGCCGAACTTGCTTGCATCGCCGCCGCTCTCTTCCCATTTGCCGCTGCCTTCCGATGCCAGTTTAATGCGTATGCCTATGTTGGGGCGCACACCAAGTCTCTTGCCAATCTTGGCAATGCGCTTTAGTTCGTTAAGTTTCTCTGCAACCAGGAAAATGCTTCGCCCCATCTTCTGTGCCAAAAGGGCCATCTCTATGTAGCTGTCGTCCTTGTAGCCGTTGCAGATGATGAGTGAGTCGCTGTCGGTGTTCATTGCTATAACCTCGTGCAACTCGGGTTTTGAGCCGGCCTCCAAGCCCATATTGTACTTTTTGCCGTGGCTCATAATCTCCTCTACCACAGGGCGCATCTGGTTCACCTTTATGGGGTATACTATAAAGTGTTCTCCTTTGTAATTGTACTCCTCCGATGCTATTTTGAAACAGCCCGAAATCTTTTCGATGCGGTTGTCCAAAATGTCGGGGAAACGAATAAGAACAGGTGCGGCTACGTCGCGCAGTTGCAGTTCGTCCATCAACTGCTTCAAATCGACTTTTACGCCATCCTTCTTGGGGGTAACTGCTACGTTACCCTCTTCATTGATACTGAAATAGGAAGCTCCCCAACCGTTGATGTTGTAAAGTTCCTCGGAGTCTTCAATGCGCCATCTTCTCATTTCTTGTGGTATTAGCGGTTATAAAATATCGTTTACGGTAGGTTGAACTGTTCGCAGAAAGCCTCAACCGATGATTCTATCTGTTTGCGGTCCTCTAATTTGTCGGCGGCAAAGGTGTGTTGTGCCTTAGTGTAGTGGGGCTCGCGTTTTGCAAGCTGCTCGATAATGAACGCGCGTAGTTCCTCGTCGTTCTTCTCCTTTATGAGCGGTCGCTGCTTGCGGGCTATGCTCAGGCGTATGAAAAGCCTCTCCACCGGCACCTGCAGGTACACGGTGATACCCTTGCTGTTCATATAGTCTATGTTGTCGAAGAAGCAGGGTGTGCCACCGCCTGTGGATATTATCACATCCTCGAACTCGGCCACCTCGTGCAGCATACGACGCTCGATGTCGCGGAACCCCTCCTCGCCCTTCTCGGCAAAAATCTGCGAGATGGTCTTGCGGAAGCGTTCCTCGATGTAGCAGTCGAGGTCTATGAATGTGAGCCCCAGTTTGGCTGCAAGAGCACGCCCAAGTGTGGTTTTGCCGGCTCCCATATATCCTGTGAGCAGTATTCGTGTCATATATTACTTCTTCTTTGTGTATCGGCGGCCTTTGGCTGCGGGATTGCCACCCTCTTGCTGCTTTTTCACAATATCCAAGCACTCCTCGAGCGACAGTTCTGCGGGTGTCACGTTCTTGGGTAGTTTGTAGTTGCTGCCGTTGTAGGCTATGTATGGGCCGAAACGGCCGTTAAGTACCTGCAGCGCGGGCTCGTTGTCAAAAGTTTTTATTATGCGCTCGGCCTCGGCTTTGCGTTTTTCCAGTATGAGTGCTGTTGCTTCGTCGTATGATATTGTCAATGGGTCGTATGTCTTGGGCAGTGTTACGTATGCTGCGCCATACTTTATGTATGGGCCGAAGCGGCCTGCACCAATGGTAACTCCCTCGCCCTCGAACTCGCCCAATGCACGTGGCAGGCTGAAGAGGCTTAATGCCTCCTCGAGTGTGATGGTCTCCAGTGTCTGCCCGGGCTTCATCTGTGCGAAGCGGGGTTTCTCCTCGTCGCTTGCCGAACCTATCTGCACGATGGGGCCGAAGCGGCCGATTTTCACCGACACGGGCTTGCCGCTTGCGGGGTCGGTGCCAAGCACGCGCTCGCCCACCTTATGCTCGCTCTTTGTCTGCACAATGTTCTCTATCTGCGGTTCAAAGTCGGCATAGAAGTCCTTTATGAGGTTCACCCAGGGCTTCTTGCCATCGGCAATCTCGTCAAAGTCCTTTTCCACGGTGGCAGTGAAATTGTAGTCCATTATCTCGGGGAAGAACTCGAGCAGGAAGTCGTTTACAACGATTCCTATGTCGGTGGGCAGCAGTTTGCCCTTTTCTGCTCCGATGTTCTCTTTGCCCTCTTTGGTCGTTATCTTGTTGTTCTTCAGTGTGAGGATACTGTATTTGCGGCTTTCACCCGCCTTGTTGCCCTTCTCCACATATCCGCGCTGCTGTATGGTGCTTATGGTGGGGGCATATGTGGATGGGCGGCCTATACCAAGTTCCTCGAGCTTGCGCACAAGGCTTGCCTCGGTGTAGCGTGGCGGATGCTGCGTGAAGCGCTCGGTAGCGGTAATCTCGCACGCAACAAGCTGCTCACCCTTGTTCACGGCGGGTATTGATGTGGTGTCGTTGCCGCTCTCCTCGTCGGTCGATTCGCGATACACGTGCAGGAAACCGTCGAACACTGTAACTTCGCCTGTTGCCACAAAACTCTCCTCGTGTCCGCTTATGGCTATGTTCACGGTTGTCTTTTCAACAAGCGCATCAGCCATTTGCGAGGCTATGGTGCGTTTCCATATAAGCTCGTAGAGGCGTTTCTCGGGCATTGTGCCGTCTATTGTGGCGTTGCTCATATATGTGGGGCGTATGGCCTCGTGTGCCTCTTGTGCACCTTTTGAATTTGTGGAATAGTTGCGGCTCTTGAGATATTCGGCACCATAGGTGTCGGTAACCACGCTCTTGCAGGAACCTATGCACAGCGACGAGAGGTTCACCGAGTCGGTACGCATATAGGTAATGAAACCGGCCTCGTAGAGTCTTTGTGCCACCATCATTGTCTGCGACACGGTAAAGCCCAGCTTGCGGGCTGCCTCCTGTTGCAGTGTAGATGTGGTAAACGGCGCAGCCGGGTATTTCTTCAAAGGTTTGGTGCTTACATCATCAATGATGAATGTGGCATTCTTGCAGGAATTAAGGAAGGATTCGGCCTCCTCTTTGGTCTTGAATCGCTTGGACAGTTCAGTGTTCAGAACACGTTTCTCGCCGCCGTCGGCAGGTAGTTCGAACTGCGCTGTAACGCGGAACCCTGCCTCGCTCACAAATTTGTTAATCTCGCGCTCGCGCTCCACAATGAGGCGCACCGTCACCGACTGAACACGGCCTGCCGAGAGGGCGGGCTTCACCTTGCGCCATAACACGGGTGACAACTTGAAACCCACAATGCGGTCGAGCACGCGGCGTGCCTGCTGGGCATAAACAAGATTGGTGTCTATGCTGCGCGGGTTTTCAATGGCATTTAGAATAGCGTTCTTTGTAATCTCGTGGAACACGATGCGCTTGGTCTTTTCTGGTTGTAAACCCAGCACGGTATAAAGGTGCCAGCTGATGGCCTCTCCCTCGCGGTCTTCATCGGATGCAAGCCACACGGTGTCGGCCTTTTTTGCTTCGTTCTTAAGCGAACTCACAAGTTTCTCCTTCTCTGCGGGAATCTCGTACACCGGCTCAAATGTGTCGGTATCTATGCTGAACTCTTTCTTCTTAAGGTCGCAAATGTGCCCGTAGCTCGACATCACTTTGTAGTCCTTGCCCAGGAATTTCTCAATTGTCTTGGCTTTAGCGGGCGACTCAACTATAACTAAATTCTTCTGCATAATGCTTACCTTTTTTCAAATTTGCGGCAAAAGTATTAAAGTTTCCTGTATTATTGGTTCAAAAAATCCAAAAAAAACAAAAAGAAAAACAAGCGTTTCACCTTAAAATAATATATTATTTTATATAGGTGTAAATTTTTTCTTTTCTTCGGGTAACGCGCTCCTCTTCTGTTAGAAAGTGGCGCTAAGTCCCAAAAGTATGTTTATACCCTGTTCGTAGTAGCCTGCATACTTCACATATTCGCGGTTGAGCAGGTTATTACCCTCGATGAATGCACCTATGCGGTCCATAAACCTGTAGCTTGTGCGCAGGTTCAGCTCGTTCTTGTTCTTCGAGGGGGCGTCGTTGCCGTATGTGGCGAAATTGTATGCCAGGGTGATGTAGAAATCGTCGAGGAAACGGCTCTCGGCATTAAGACCAAGTTCAAACTCGGGCTTTGTGGCAAGGAGATATTTCTCGTCGCACTTCCAGTGTGTGTAACGGCTGTTTGCCGACAGCTTCAGCCAACCCTCGTAGTCGTATGCGGCATTGGCTCCCACATATATGCGGGCTGTGTTCTCCTGGCCCATAGCGCTTATTACCTCGAATCTGTCATCAAAAACTTCAATTACATCTACTGCATAATTGAGGAAATCGTCTTTTGTATAGGCATATCCCGCATACATATCCACAGAGAGGCTCTCGTGCGCTATGCGTGCGCCTGCAATAATATCGGCTATGGTATATGCGGGCTTGGGGAGTATGTTTATCCAATATGGCGACACCTGCTCCATAGCCTCGAATGTACCGGCTGTTCTGCCGCCTGTTATGTTGGCATAAAGGGTAAGTGTCTTGGTGACGGCACTCTCAATACTCAGGTCGGGTGCAATGGCAAAACGGCTGCCATTGTTGCTCAAGAGGCTCACATTGGCTCCGATGTGCAGCTTGGCGTGCTTGAAGTAGATGTCGGTATATGGGTTAAAGTCGGCCGAAATGAAGTTCTTCAATGTTGCGGGGCCGCCATAGGTGTAATTGCTTATATCCATTCCCAGGTTTATGTTGCTTAAATCCCGGTCGTCAATCTCGTGGCTTATCAATCCCTTAACATACATACGGTTCTGCCAGCGACTGTTTTTTATGCCATCGCTGTATTTGTAGTGGTTGCGGGCAAAGCCGACGCTGAACTTATAAGCAAACGGGCCTGTCAGCTGCGACACTCCGTTTACCTCGGCATTGAATTTTTGGTTGTTCTGCTTGTCGGGGATGTTCTCGCCCTGATAGTTGAACACGTTGTTCTCGAAATTGCCGCTTGCACCCAGAATGAGATAGTCGAAGCGGTGCTTATAGTCGGCGCTCACCCACGAATTGAACATACGTGAATCCCACTTCTGCACGGGGCCGTCAATCTCACTGCTGAACCCCTCGATGGATGCCATAGCCTTTATGTTATCCCTTTTGGTAATGTCGTATTGGTAAGAAATCTTTCCATCTACATTATTGCCTGTGCCATAGCCCAATCGTGCATATCCCGGGAGGCTCTTTTTTTGTCCGGGCAGCAGTTCCGTTACATCCCTTTCGCTTGTGAATCCTTTGAACGGGTTTGCTTTCTGCGAGAATTCAAGCTCCAGCGGGGTGTTGCCCGTGTTCTGCTCGGTTTGCGGTGTAAATCCCTTTTTGGTTGCCTTTGTAACCACGGGGGCATAATCGTTCTCCACATTTATTACAGCATTCAATGAATCTTTTTGTGCAAACATTGTGCACGATATTGCCATTGCCGCTGCTAAAATAATACTCTTCTTCATATGTATATGCTTATTATTGGTTTTCGGTTGAGAGGTTGTTCAGGCGCTCCTCTATGAGCGTTTTTATATCATCGTCGGCATTGTAGTTGCTTTGGAGCGACAGGAGGTATTGCTTTGCCTCGGCATTGCGCCCCTGCGATGCGTAGAGGTCGGCAAGAAGCACAAAACTGCGTGCAAGCCAGTAGGCGTGCGGGGTGCTTTCGTCTATGTACTCCATAATCTCCTTTTCGCATTCGCTGCTGCGCTCTTGGTCAAACATAAGCTGTGCAAGCAGATATTTGGCCTCGGCACCCTCTGTTGTGCGTGTGTCCTTGGCAAGCTCGGCAAGGTCTTTTTCGGCGGCCTTGCCGTCGTTTGTGGCCAGGAGTGCTTTTGCGCGGTAGTATAATGCTGCGCGCTTGCGCTCGGGGTTGAGGTTGCTTTTCAATGCCTCATTGGCAACGGCTATTGTTGCAGCATTGTCGCCCAGGTTATGTGTGCATTGCATAAGGTTGAAGCGGCAGGCAGTGCGTCGCTCCTCGTCGCTGCTCTTTTCAATGATTCTTTGGTACAGCTCTTTGGCCTTGCTCCACTCGCCGTTGGCAAGATATATTTCGGAGCCATAGGCCATAGCCTCTTCGCTGTATTTGTTGTCGGGCAATGCTATCACCTGCTCCAGATGTGCGAGCGCCTCCTTCTTGTTTCCCAGGTTGTAGTTTATCACTCCAAGGTAGTAGTGGCTGTCTGTTGCAAACGCTCCGTTGGGGAATTTGTTTATGTAGCTGTTGAATTTCTCATTGGCTTCGGCTATGTCGCCGCGTCCATATATCTTTTCGGCTGCGATGAATGTGAGAGTGTCTGCCTCGCTGCTCTCCACCGCTTTTATGCCCTTGGTGTTTGCGGCAAATCGGGTATATTCTTCAATGTCGCCCGTCTCCACATATATGTTTTTGAGGTCCTGTGCTGCCACTTGTGCCTCGGCACTGCCCGGGTATTGCGTTATTATGCTTTTGTATGCCTCAATGGCTTTTGAATGGTTGCCGTCGTTGTTGTATAGCATAGCCTTTTCCACTGCTGCGCGGCGTGCAAGGTCACTATTGGGGTAGCGGGCTGTTATCTGCTCAAAGGCTTCAATGGCTTTTGCGTTCTCCTCCAACTCAATGTAGGCACGTGCCATTTCGTAATAGGCCTGTTGTGCGTGGCTGCTTGAGGGGTAGTTGCTCACAAGGTTGTTGAGCGTGGTCACCTTGCCACGATAATCTTTTTTAAGTCCTTGCGTGATGGCGCTGCGGTAGAGAGCATAATCGGCATTGCCGCTGTGTGTCTCGCCCGCCTTGCGATAGTATTCGTCGGCCTTGCCGTAGTTGCGCTTGTAGAAATAGCAGTCGGCTATGCGGTTGTATGCATCGCTGCGCAGCTCGGCCTCGTTGCTGCCGGCCTGCTTTATGAATCGCCGGAATTCAGCCTCGGCGCTGTTCATATCGCCGCTTTGAAAATATGTATATGCAAGGCCGTATATGGCTTTGTTGCTGTTGGCGTCGCCCAGGGATATAACACTCTTGTAGCTTTTTGCCGCGGCGGCATAGTCGCCCTTGTTGTAAAGTGCCTCGCCGCGCCAGTAGAGTGCCTCGCTGTATGTACCCTTGTTGTATTGCGACAGGGCGATGGAGCGGTTGAAATACTCTATGGCCTTGTCCATATTGCCGTTTATATACTCTTGCACACCCAGGCGGTAAAGAACCTTCTGTTTTGCCTCGTAAATCATAGGCGACGGGGCGGCAATCTTCTCTATCGACTCCAATGCCACGTCGTAGTTGCGTGTGTTCATATATACCTCCACAAGGTATTTGTTCACCTGGTCGGAGTGTTTTGATTGGGGGTACTCGTTGAGGAAACGCTCGAACACCTTTACGCTTTCGGCAAAGGGCGAGTAACGTGTCTGGTGCAGGCAAAGGGCATAGTTGTAGAGGGCCTCCTCGCGCAGAGCGTTGTCGCAGTCCATATTGGCGGCCTGTTCAAACGCCATCCTCGCGGCAGTCATATTGTTCTCGCTCACGGCAATCATACCAAGGTGCAGCAGCGAGTTCTGTGCCACGGCATCGTTGCCGTTACTGCACTGTTCAAGGAGTGGTTTTGCCTTTTCGGCTTGCCCCGTTTCATAATAGCTCAATGCGAGCTGGTAGATGGCAATGCGCTGCTGTTTGTCGGCTGCCGTGCCGCTTATGTAGGTTTCAAGCGGGGCTATGGCATCGGCATACTGCTCCTGCCCAAAGAGGGCTGCTCCAAGCATCTGGTTCATTGCTACGCCTTGCGGCTTTTTGCTGTGGTCGGCAATGAAGGCTTCGGCTACCTGCTGTGCCTGCCCGTATTTGCCCTGTTTCACATATACACCGGCAATGTAGTATGGTACCTCAAGATAGTATTTGTCGCTCATCTCCACCTTCTTGAGCCCGTCGTAGGCTTGTTGCAGCTCACCTGCGTGGTACTGCATTGCAGCGAGGTGGAACTGCGCATCCTCGGCGCGTCTTTTCCCCGTGAGGGTGAGCGATGTGAGAAGGTTGCGCGCCAGCTGCTCCTCGCCACACTCCTGCAGGGTTAGAGCATAATAGAGTTCGGCACGTTCGCGCGAATATACATCGAGGCGGTTGAAATCGGCCTCTTTGAACCACTTGTTGGCAAGCTCAAAGCTGTAGCTGTAGTAGTACGACTCCGCTATGAGTGCCGCAACGATATCCCTGCGGCTTGTTTCGGGGTAGTCGGCAAGGTACTGGTGCAGCAGAGCGCGCCCCTCCAAGTGGTCGGTGCCGAATGTGGCCGATGCGCGCAGGAATTCAATCTCCTGTTGCTCGGCCGAAGGCAATGCCCTTGTGTCAATCTTGTTAAGGATATTGAGCGCTGCAGAATAGTCGCCGTCGGCGTGCAGTCTGCGCCCCTCGTTCATCAGGTGCCTGAAATCGTCGCCTGTGATGTTGCTTTGTGCGTGCAGCATTGTTGTTGCTGCCATAAGCATAATCAAAAAGATGCTTCTTCTCATTTTATATCGTTTTGTAAATTGTTTTCAGTTTTTCAATGCCCTTGCTTATGGATTGCAGGCCGAACTCCCCCGGCACGACATCCTCCATAGGTATCCAACGCAGCTCCTCCACGTCGTCGGCGGGTGTGAGTGCCTCTCCTTCTACCTTGCACAGAAAAAAAAGGTCCATCGTGTGCTCCTCGAACCCCGAATAGATGTATTTGTTGGGTAGGGAAAAGAGGTAGCGTGTCTCCTTGACCGCAAGCCCTGTCTCCTCGGCCACCTCGCGTGAAACACCCTCCTCGGCTGTTTCAAAACTGTCGGTGAAGCCGCCCGGCAGGTCGAGCGTGCCTTTTGCCGGCTCCTTTGCACGCCTTGCCACTAAAAGTTCGTTCTTTTCGTTCACAATGACAGCCACTGTGGCTGCAATGGGGTTGAAGTAGAATATAAAACCGCAGTCGCCGCATTTTTTCGACTTGAAATCATTTATGCCAAAGTGGTTGCTGCCACATCGCGGGCAGTAGCCGAAAAGCTTCAACGGGTGTTCTTTGTATTGCTCTGCGGGCATTTTGATTGCTATATTATATATTTAATAAATAAATTGCGGGTGCACGCGCGTGCACATTTTGGTGCAAAAATAGCCAAAATGTGTGATAGGGCAAAGTGTTTGGCTGTTTTTCATTGTCCTTATTACAGGTGTTAAGTTCAATTATTGACAAATTTCGCACAAAATGCTATCTTTGCACCACAAATACACAAGCAGGCGTGGTTGCTGCCGCCCCTGCTGTAAACAAAAATAAGATGACACCCAGGCAATTTTTGCGCGATTGGTCGCTCCCCATCGCTATGATAGGCGGTGTGGCAATGTATCTGCTATATGTGAATATCCCCCTGTTCGACGACACTCACCACGTGGCTGCCGAGGTCATTGGGGTGGTGCAGCCGTTGCTCATTTTTTCAATGCTGTTTGTAACCTTCTGCAAGGTGCGCTACAACGAGCTTAAGCCCTGTAAATGGCACCTCATATTGCTCCTTTTTCAGTTACTGGCCTTTGCCGGAATCGCCCTTTTCATCGCGGGTTTTCGTGGAATATCACCTGCTGCGAAAGTGCTGCTCGAGGCTGCTATGCTATGCCTGCTTTGCCCCACGGCAACAGCAGCAGCCGTGATTACCGCCAAACTTGGTGGCAGTGCCGCATCGCTCATCACATACACAATGCTCATAAACGTGTCTGTGGCGGTGCTTGCCCCCTTCCTCATAACCTTGTCGCACCCTGTCGAGGGGCTCTCCTTCTTCTCCTCGTTTATGCTTATAATGGGTAAAGTGTTCCCTTTGCTGCTCTTCCCACTGTTGTGTGCCGAACTGTTGCGCAAGTTTGTGCCGCGCCTGCATAATATGTTTGTTACAAGCGGTCGCAATCTGCCTTTCTATCTGTGGTTGGTGGCCCTGTCGCTTGCCATTGCAATGACGGCACGAGCCATAGCACACAGCAACTTGTCGTGGCTTGTTATGGCGGGCATTGCGGTGGTGTCGCTTGCCTGCTGCCTTGCGCAGTTTGCCATTGGTCGTGCGGTGGCGTCTCGTTATGGCGAGAGAATCACGGGCGGGCAGGCGTTGGGGCAAAAGAACACCGTGTTTGCCATTTGGTTTGCATATACATTTTTAACTCCTGTTACGGCCATTGCGGGCGGTTTCTACTCGCTGTGGCACAATATAGTGAACACGCGACAGTTGTATAGACATAATCACAGGAAATAGATGGAGATGACTAAAAAGTGTATTTGGTCCCCCAAATTTGGCTTCACTCGCAGTAAAACATTAAAGTAAACTTTATGTTTCGCTCGTTTGCACAATTTTTTTGCGTTACGCTTGCCTTCAAAATCCTCATTTACGCCCAGTAAACTGCGGTTTTTCAGGCTGCGCAAGCACACTGCTTATAGCGAACCTTTGCTGCACTCGCAGTAAAACATTAAAGTAAACTTTATGTTTTGCTCG
>JAFVSR010000057.1 GCA_017503645.1 Bacteroidaceae bacterium
AGTTATATTGCGAAGCAATTCACGAGCAAGAGGAGCGGCGACTTGAACGCCCCGTGTGCCGGAACCTTTTGTTTCTTTTCAGTTATGAAAAGAAAGGATAAAAAGAATTAAACAAAGAATTACCGATAAATAACACCGAAAACTATAGAGCAAGACAAATCATCTATAGGATGTTGCACCAATGTAACAGAAGCAACATCATTTATTAGGGCGCACACAAAACCTCCTCAGTCTTGCGAAGAACGCAAGCCGGCTCCTCCTAATGAGGAGCAGTTTAATGCCCCTACAGCAAGCGGGCACGCGATGAAAGAACGTATAAAAATAAGATTAAAAGAAGAATACCCGATAATCAGCACCGAGGAGTTTAGAGTAAGAAGATTGCCCCTAATATCCAAACACTCGTTTCAATAGACAAAATAACCCCGAAAAACATAAACAACCAATTTATACAGCTACATATTACCAAAGATAATTTTTATTTTACTACATTTGCATAATGTAATACAATGCCACACTGCGCATTGTAGAAACCTTTTGAGAATATATACAGCAACCGATATGAAAAAGAAATCGACAAGGACAATAAAGATAATACTCATAAACCTTGCGGCAATGTGTGCCGTAGTGTTCCTAATATGCTACGCCGTGTTTGCGTGGCTCGACAGCTACACCCTGCACGGACAGGTGATAGAGGTGCCCACCGTGTGTGGCAAGCATATAGACGATGCTGCCGAGGCGCTGCGCGCCCGAAACCTGGATTTCGAGGTTATTGACTACAAGTACAAGAAGAATGGCCGCGAGAACGAGGTGGTGGAGCAGTTGCCTCTGCCCGGTGCGCAGGTGAAGAAGGGGCGCAAGATTCAGCTCACCCTGAACTCGGGAAGCGAGCCTTTGCAACCGCTGCCCGACATTGTGGACAACTGTTCATTGCGCGAGGCCGAGGCGCGCTTGCGTGCGGCAGGCTTCAAACTCACCGAAGGGGTGAGGATTGCGGGCGAGACCGACTGGGTATATTCGGTGCTTATGGGCGAGGATACTTTGGTGAATGGTTCCAAGGTGCCTATGGGCGCCACCCTCACTTTGGTTGTGGGCAACGGCGAGGAGCCGCAGGTGGTGGCCGAGCCTGTTATGGATGCATCGTGGTTCGAATAAATCCCCTTTATCCTATGAGTGAAAACCTGTTTTTAGAGGATTTTGACGATGTTTTAGACGATGTCTTTGCCGACGGCGACGAGCTGCAGGCCGAGGAGACGTTGTTCAAGGAGGTGCATCTTGTTGCCGACAAGGGGCAGTCGCCCATACGCATAGACAAGTTCCTTATAGACCACCTGGCCAATACGTCGCGCAACAAGATACAGCAGGCTGCCGATGCGGGTGCCATTGCCGTGAATGGCAAGGTGGTGAAGAGCAACTACAAGGTGAAACCTTGCGACGACATCGTTATTACGATGAACACCCCGGCATATGACAACAGCATAGTGCCCGAGGATATCCCCCTTGATGTGGTGTACGAGGATGATGACCTTATGGTGGTGAACAAGCCTGCCGGGCTTGTGGTGCATCCCGGTTGCGGAAACACGCACGGCACGCTCATAAATGCTGTGGCGTGGCACCTGCGCAACAACAAGAATTTTGATGCCAACGACCCGCAGGTGGGGCTTGTGCATCGCATAGACAAGAATACATCGGGCCTGCTGGTGGTGGCAAAGACTGCCGCGGCTAAGGCTCACCTGGGTATGCAGTTTTTCAAAAAGACCACCAAGCGCACCTATAATGCGGTGGTGTGGGGCTCTATGAAGGAGGACACGGGCACGGTGGTGGGTAACATAACGCGCAATCCGCGCAACCGCCTGCAGATGTGTGTGTCGCCCGACGATACCGTGGGCAAGCACGCCGTGACGCATTACAAGGTGCTTGAGCGTCTCTCCTATGTGTCGCTGGTGGAGTGTAATCTGGAAACAGGCCGCACACACCAGATAAGGGTGCATATGAAGCACATCGGGCACATTCTTTTCAACGACGATGTGTATGGTGGTGATGAGATTCTCAAGGGCACCAACTTCAGTCGCTACAGCCAGTTTGTGCGCAACTGTTTCAAGTTGTGTCCCAGGCAGGCGTTGCACGCCAAGACATTGGGGTTTGTGCATCCTACGACGGGCGAGATGATGTTCTTCGATTCTCCTCTGCCTCAGGATTTTAACGACCTTGTGGAGGCGTGGAGGCGTTACTCGCAGGCCAGTGCGTCGTATAATCAATAGCTTTTTGCTTGTTTGCCGTGGGTAAATATATCTTGCTGTAAAGTTTTCGGTGTTGATTATCGGTTGTTCTCTCATTTTGGTTATATTTTTTATGTACTTTCTATGCCGATAGAAAGTACCAAAGAACTCTGCGCATATGGTCGCTTTCTTAACGGAAAACGTAGCTGATGTTTTTGGGGTGTCCGGAACTCGCTTGGCGGCGCAAAATGGCAAGCC
>JAFVSR010000058.1 GCA_017503645.1 Bacteroidaceae bacterium
GATTTAAGTTATACACTTGGGACTTAGCCCCTTCGTCAAACCAAAGATAGCGATTGCGGTCTTATTTTTATTCTGCCGGGGTAAAAACTTGTTCTTATATTGGTTTGAGCGACAAAAAGGAGATAAAAGAATTAGGATTAAGCAAAGAAAGGCTCACGAGCCACCGAGTAGTTTGGAGCAAATTAAAACCAATACTCCACACACCACAATAATCACAAACAACCCACAGGTAACCTAAAACTATAAAGCAATACATATTACCCACGGCAAGCAAACGCGCATTATGCCGAGTGCTGCTGCCTGCTGTAAGGGCATTAAACTGCTCCTCATTAGGAGGAGCCGGCTTGCGCTCGTCGCAAGACTGAGGAGGTTTTGTGTGCGCCCTTGTAAATGATTCGCACCGGTTATACTGGTGTAGTATTCTATGGGTGATATTGTCTTGCCCCTAAACTTTTTGCAAGTGAGCGTATTTATATCGAACCGACGTTAACTTTAAGAACACAAAAATTAATACAAAAAAAAGGATAGCATCACTGCTATCCTTTCTATCTATAAAACCTTAATAGGTTTAAATTACTTCTTCAAAGACGCATCGGCATCTGTTTGGGGAAGCATCTCCTCTGCAAACATATAAGCACCGGTCTTGGGTGATTTAACCATCTTAACAACCTTTACGAATTTCTCCTTATCACCTGTCTGGAGGGTTGCAACTGCCTTCTTAGCCATTTCTTAATTACTTTATTTCTTTGTGAACGGTTACCTTCTTCAAATAGGGGTTGTATTTCTTCAACTCCAAACGCTCTGTTGTGTTCTTGCGGTTCTTTGTTGTGATATAACGAGACATACCGGGAACACCACTTGTTTTCTGCTCTGTGCATTCAAGAATTACCTGAACGCGGTTTCCTTTAACCTTCTTAGCCATACTTTTTCCTCCTTTAATTAATCGAGTACTTTAATTTCCTCCCAAGCAACGTGGCCATTCTTTACAGCTGCCTTAAGCGCTGCATCGAGACCAAGTCGATTGATAGTTTTTAACCCCGCTGCACTCACGCGCAACTGAATCCAACAATCTTCTTCTACATAGAAGAACTTCTTAGTAAACAAGTTCACGTTGAAAAGACGCTTTGTTCTTCTCTTTGAGTGTGATACATTGTTACCCACCATAGCTTTTTTACCGGTGATTTGACAAATTTTAGACATCGCTATATATTTTTTTGTTTATTCTTTTGATACTTACTCAAAACAGAGTGCAAAGATATAGATTTTTACATAACCTTGCAAACAAAAAAGCAATTATTTTATAAAAAGTAAAAAGTTTACCCTCTTTCGACACCCGCCACGCAAGCGCTCAAAAACGAGAGCGCACAAAGCACCGTATATTCAATATTGGCCTCGCGCCCCTTGTCGTTCATTTGCAGCAAGCGGGTGAACACCTCGCTGCCCACAGCCACAGCCATCCACACGGTACCCACAGGCTTTTCGGGAGTGCCGCCACCCGGGCCTGCAATGCCCGATGTTGCCACTGCGCAATGAGCGTTCATCACACGCTGCACGCCCCGCGCCATCTGCCCCACAACCTCCTCACTCACAGCACCGTGCAGGGCAAGTGTATCCTCGCCAACACCAAGCACGGCTGCCTTCACCTCGTTGCTGTATGCCACCACTGAGCCCTTGTACACTGCCGAGCAGCCGGCCACGCCTGTTATTGCGGCAGCAATGGAACCACCCGTGCAACTTTCGGCTGTGGCAATGGTGCTACCGTTTTGTACACACCACTCCACAATGGATGCTGCAATATCTTTTATTTTTTCTCTCATTATTATAATGTGGTGCGCGAAAAGGCCGGCTGGTCCATTGCACAAAAATCCTTATCGAGGAATTTATAATAGCCCACAATGCCTATCATAGCGGCATTATCGGTTGTAAAACCGAACTTGGGAATAAAAATCTCCCAACCATAGCGTTTGGCATAGGCCTTGTATGCCTCGCGCAGTGCCGTGTTGGCCGACACACCACCCGAGAGGGCTATGCGCTTGATGCCCAGCGCCTTCGATGCTTTATAGAGCTTATCCATAAGCACATCCACCACGGTGGCCTCGAAGGAGGCAGCCAAGTCCTCCTTGTGGGTATCTACATAATTCTCATCATCGGCAACCAACTTGCGCAATGTATAAAGGAACGAGGTCTTAAGCCCGCTGAAGCTGTAGTCGAAGCCTGCGATATGCGGCTTGCTGAAGCTGTATGCCTTGGGGTTGCCCCGGCGTGCCAAGCGGTCTATTATGGGGCCGCCCGGGTAGCCCAGGCCCATAACCTTGGCACATTTATCCATAGCCTCGCCTGCCGCGTCATCTATCGTCTGCCCCACTATCTCCATATCCTTGTAGCTGTTCACCTTCACAATTTGCGAATTGCCGCCACTGACCATAAGACAAAGGAAGGGAAACTCGGGGCTGTGATGCTCCTCGCCATCCTCCTTTATAAAGTGTGCCATAATGTGGCCCTGCAAATGATTTACCTCAATCATAGGCACACCCAATGAAGCTGCCAAGCCCTTGGCAAACGACACACCCACAAGCAAAGAACCCATAAGGCCGGGGCCGCGGGTAAAGGCAATGGCGCTCAGTTGTTCCTTGCCAATGCCGGCCTTTTTGAGAGCGGCATCCACCACGGGAACGATATTCTGCTCGTGTGCACGCGAGGCAAGCTCGGGCACCACACCGCCATACTGCTCGTGCACAGCCTGCCCGGCCGTCACATTGGAAAGCACCGTTTCGCCACGCATCACCGCTGCCGACGTGTCGTCGCACGACGATTCTATGGCAAGTATATATATATCCTTCATAATTCTTCCAAAACTTTACGCGAAGATACAATATTATTTCTTTTTATAGAAATTTCAATTGTTTCTTTATAACTTTACACTGCCGAATATTCATATTTTATGCGCATAGACATATACACCCGAACCGAAGAACTGCCCGCCCTGCTCCCGGGCAGCATACAGCACTCGGCGTTGCTGTTCGGGTTGCTATGCAACAGCCGCTCCACCAAGCCATATATGATGGTGGCAACCGACGAACAGGGGCACGAACTTGCGCACATCATTATTATAAAAAGGAGAGGAATAAGATTGTTGCCACCCGTGGCCGGTTCCTGGTTCACCATATACGGCGAGGGTATATATAGCGACAAATGCCACAACCGCGAAGAAATTTTTGCAAAATTCATTGAGAAACTTTTTGACATATTCGATATCTTTAACAGCTACATAGAGATAATCGGCATAGATGATACGCGCCTTGCATACGCCACGCTCAGCCGTCACCAATTCATCCCCGTGCGCGACCACCGCATATACATATCATTACACAGCAAAGCACCCGAGGAGCGCATTACAAGGAGCTATCGCAGCCACTTGCGCAAGAGCAAGGAGCGCGGCACCACATACCGCAGGGCCACCACCGAGCAGGAGATAAACGAAGGACTGCGCCTGCTGAAAAATTATTACAAAACAAAAATACGCCGCCCATTGCCCGGCAGCGACATTCTGCGCGGCCTGCTTGCCGACGAAAAGCAACGTATGTTCATTGTGGAGCACGGTGGCAAAATAATTGGCTGCTCGGTGTGCAGCTACCACAACGGCAACGCATACCTCACATTCAGCTGCGGGCTGCGCAAGAGCCACCCGCTGCTCTACCCGGGCATAACAGCCGTGTGGGCAGCCATAGAAGATGCACATAAAAGAGGATATGCCCATATAGAATTCCTCGAGTCGCGCACCCTTGCCGGCATACGCTCGGGGTACAAAAATTTTCTGCTCAATTTCGGGGGCAAACAGGTGAGCACTCTGCGTTGGTACCATTTCAAATGGAATTTCCTGAATAAAATTTTGCGAGCAATATACGTTTAAGGGGAATTTTCCGTTAACATATAGTATGAAACCAGGCAAACACATAATAAAACCGATAATAGCGCTGCTTACTCTCATTTTTTCGATGGGAGCAAGCGCACAGCACGTCACCTTCAAGGGCAAGGTGACCAACGAAAAGAGCGAGCCCATAGAGATTGCCACCGTGAGCATTGTGGGCGAGCCCATAGGCACGCTCACCGACCTCAACGGAAACTACACACTATCGTGCAGCAGCAAGGACACGCTTGTAATAGCATTCAGTATGATGGGGCACCAAACACGCAAACGCACCTTTCACAACCCCACCGACACCATTACACTGAACATAACACTGCCCACAACCGACTACTCGCTCGAGGGAGTGGAGGTAACAGCGCAGGAGAAGCAGATGGGCAGCACACAGGAGATAAGCGTGCCCAAGCAGGTGCGCCTGCAGGCCAGCGCAAGCGGCAATGCCATAGAGGATATTATATCCACACAGGCGGGAGTGAGTTCCCATAACGAGCTATCGTCGCAGTACAACGTGCGCGGTGGCAATTTCGACGAGAACAGTGTATATGTGAACGGTGTGGAGATATACCGCCCGCTACTCATACGCGCAGGGCAGCAGGAGGGCCTCAGCTTCCTCAACCCCGATATGGTGGAGACGGTAGCATTTTCAAGCGGCGGATTCGAGGCCAAATATGGCGACAAGATGTCGTCGGTGCTTGATATCACCTACCGCAAACCGCGACAGTTCGAAAGCACCATATCGGCAAGCCTGCTTGGCGCAAACGCATATGTGGGTGTGGGTAACAAGAAATATAGTTTTTCCAATTCACTGCGTTACAAAAGCAACAAATATCTATTAGGCACATTGGAGACCAAGGGCGAATATGAGCCGCAGTTTATCGACTACCAAACATATATCGACTGGCGCATAACCGACAAGTGGAGCATAAGTTTCATTGGCAACATATCGCGCAACGAGTACAAATTCACGCCAAGCGACCGCACCACATCCTTTGGTACAATGGAGGATGTAAAGGAGTTCAAGGTTTATTTCGATGGGTGGGAGAACGACCTCTTCACCACCTATTTCGGCGCTGCCGCCGTGAGCTACATACCCAACGAGTACAACCAGATAATATTGCAGACATCGGCCTTCAGCACCCGGGAGCAGGTAACCTACGACATAAACAGCGAATATTGGCTCAACGACATAAACACAAGCGAAAACTTGGGCGTGGGGCGATATATGGAACACGCCCGCAACAGCCTGGAGGCCAACGTGCAAACTACCGCCCTCACAGGAAAGCATTTTCTGCAAGCCCACGACATACGCTGGGGCGTAGAGTGGAAGAAAGAGCAGTTCGACGACAAGCAGCGCGAGTGGCAGATGCGCGACTCGGCAGGCTACAACATACCACAGGGCGGCCAATATATGCGCCCCATATACAGCCTCACCTCTAAAAACAAGGAGAACAGCAACCACTACAGCGCATACGCACAAGACACCTACAAATTCAAAAGCCCGTGGGGAGTATTCTCGCTCAACGCAGGCGTGCGCATTTCATACTGGGACTGGAACAAGGAGACACTCGTTTCGCCCCGCGCATCGCTCGGCTTCATCCCCGAGGGTAACGAAAACATCACCCTGCGCGTAGCAGCAGGCATATATTACCAAACGCCCTTCTACAAGGAGATGCGCGACACTCTGACAACAGGCGGCATAACCACCGTGCAGCTGAACAAAAACATAAAATCGCAACGCTCGCTGCAACTGGTAGCCGGTGCCGACTACCATTTCAAAATGGTGGAACGCCCCTTCAAGTTCACAGCCGAGGCATATTACAAGAAGCTCGACAACCTAATCCCCTACAACGTGGACAACGTGCGCATAGTCTATTATGGCGAAAACTGCGCACGAGGATATGCAGCGGGAGTGGATTTCAAACTGTTCGGCGAGTTTGTAGAGGGCACCGACTCGTGGGTAACCTTCTCCATAATGAACACCAAAGAGAAGATAAACGACAGCAAGTGGCTCCCCCGCCCCACTAACCAAAAATTTAACTTCTCGCTCCACTTTACCGACTACTTCCCCGGCACCGACAAGTGGCGTATGACACTGCGCGCAGTGTATGCCGACGGCCTCCCCTTTGGCCCGCCACACACCGGCCGCGAGAGCCAGGTGTTCACCGCACCCGCATACAAGCGTGTGGATATAGGAATGTCGTACCGCCTGCTCGACAACGAACAAAAGATACACCGCCGCGGGGCGCTCAAATACCTGAAGAACGTGTGGTTGGGAATAGACGCCTTTAACCTTCTCGACATCAACAACGTGAATTCATACTACTGGATAAGCGACATAAGCAACAACCAATATGCCGTGCCCAACTACCTCACAGGCAGACAGATGAATGTGAAAATAGTTGTGGAAATGTAGCATAAGCAACACCACTCAAAACTTTGAAAAGCAAGCCCGCGGGCTTGCTTTTTTCAGATGCACAAGCACCTCTTGCCCACAGTCACACCCAAGCGTATTCCGCCGCAATTTCTGCATTATGCCAAATATATTATCGTTTTGAGAGTAAACACAAAGCAAGTTTATGAATTATAGAAAATTATACTAAATATTATAATTATTTATTATATCTTTGCCAAGATTTAGGATATATGTATAGAGTAAAATCTTTATTAACAATTTATAATTAACCAAAATGAAAAAATTACTGTTTTCGTTTCTGTTGTTTGTGGCACTGTTTACCACGCAAGTGGCAATGGCACAAGCACCTGAGGCAACGCCCGAGGAGGCCGTCACAGCCCTCTTGAACCGTATTGGTGGTAGTGGCGCTGCAGACAAATTCGAGATTGTGATTGATGCCAACCTTGCCGAGAACGGCAAGGATGTGTTCGTAATCACAGCACAAGATGGCAAGCCCTGCATCAAGGGTAACAGCCAGCTCTCTGTGGCCACAGGTATCAACTGGTACCTTAACCACTATGCACACATCAACCTCACTTGGAACAACCTCACCACCGACCTTTCGCCGGTGACTCTTCCTGTTCCTGAAAATGAGGAGAAGCACGTTTGTAACACCACCTATCGTTACGACTTCAACACCTGTACATTCTCCTACTCAATGGCCTTCTGGACTTGGGAGCGTTGGCAGAATGAGATTGACTGGATGGCCCTCCACGGTATCAACGCCCCGCTTAACCTTGTGGGCTTGGATGTTGTAACACGCAAGTTCCTGCGCGAGCTTGGTGTTAGCGAAAGCGACATCAATGCTTACATTGCCGGCCCCGGCTTCATAGCTTGGTTTGCAATGAACAACTTGGAAGGCTGGGGTGGTACCATCAACTCTGCATCAACAGGCGTTGATATGAGTGGTAACCCCGATTGGTGGTACACACGCCAAGAAAACCTTTGCCGCAATATGCTCCAGCGTATGCGCGAACTTGGTATGCAGCCTGTTATCCCCGGCTTCAGCGGCCAGGTGCCCAACTGCATTGTGAACTACACAATCACAGGCTTCAGCAGCGGCGACGTTGTGAACAACGGCACTTGGGCCGGTGGTTACACACGCCCCGATATCTTGAAGCCAAACACAACAAGCTATCAGACCTTTGCAGCTGTTTACTACAAGCACTTGCACGAGGTGATGGGTGTGTCGGAGCTCTACAGCATCGACCCCTTCCACGAGGGTTCACTCCCCGGTGGCGTAACCAACGAGACTTGCTACCCCAATATTATGGTGGAGCTCGACAAGCATTTCGGCAATGTTGAGCAGAGTGTAAAGGATTCTTATAAGGTAACAAAATCTCCAAGCTGGATTATCCAGTACTGGCAGGGTGTGCCACAGAGTGGTGCGTTCACAGCAATGAAGAATGCGGGCTACGCAAGCCGTTTCATCGGTCTCGACCTCTTTGCCGACAACATATATGCCGACAATGCTGCAAAGTGGAGAACAAACTACTACGACACTTGTCCATACATCTACTGTATGCTCCACAACTTCGGCGGCCGCAGCGGCTTGCACGGCCGTTTGGAAACAACAATGGACGGTTACTTCGAGGCACTTGCAAAAAACAACAACTGCCAGGGTATTGGTGCTACCCCCGAGGGTACCGAAACCAACCCCATCCTCTACGATATGCTCTTTGAGCTTCCGTGGATGAGTAGTAACCCGGGCGCTGATGCGTGGTTGGCCGAGTATGCTCACTCACGCTATGGCGTAGATGCAGAGACTGCTCCCGCTGCTCTCAAGGCATTGAAGAACCTCAAGAAATCGGTTTGGGATTGTAGGGTGAACCAGCAGGGTACATCCGAGGCTGTTATCCTTGCGCGTCCAAACTGGACAATCGGTAGCGTATCGTCTTGGAGTACATCGACTATCTACTGGGATACACAGGATGTGCTACTTGCTGCCGACCAGCTCTATTCCGTCAAAGACCTTGTAACTGCAAACGGCGGACAGGATGGTATTGCAAACTATAACTATGACTTTATTGACGTTGTTCGCCAGGCAATGGTTGACTATGCGGCACAGTTGCTGCCTCTTATCAAGGCTGCATACGATAGTAAAAATACTGCCGAATATACACGCCTTTATAAACTATATCTGCAGTTGATGCTCGACCTCGACACAATGCTCTCATACGATGAGAACTTCAAACTCGAGCGCTGGACAAGCCTTGCACGCAACATTGCCGACGAGGTAACCGGCACAACCGAGAACGACCGCAACTGGCTCGAGTGGAACGCCCGCACACAGGTAACAGTGTGGTCAAAGGGCAACACCGACCTTCACGACTATTCTAACCGTTGCTGGGCCGGCCTTATAAAAGATTTCCACTACTGGCGTTGGAAATATTTCTTCGAGCACAATGGCGGTGCCCCCAGCGGTGGCTGGTTCAGCGGCTTCGAGTACCCCTGGACCGTCGATTTCAACGACGTTTATAGCTATGCTGGCGACTACTCGCAGATAGTTATCCCCACGGATATGACTGCTACCGAAAAGGCTGCCGAAACCTTTGGCAAATACTTTGGTCGCGTTAAGGGCGTAACAGGCAACTATATATTCCCTATGGGCGTTGAAACCAACGGCACCAAGAGCGATGCTATCCCCGAGGTTTATCGCGGGCAGACAGTAACACTACCCCTTGTAATTGGTAAGGAGGTAACTGTTTCATCGGTTCAGATAGACCTTAACGGCGACGGCGCAATGGGTAATGGCGAGACACTCACAGCTACCGATATGAGCGTTGCTATCCCCGCCGATGCAGCCATTGGCAAGACCATTGCAATCGTTACATTCAGCGATGGCACGGTTATCACATTCAACCTTGCAATCATTGTAGATATTACAACAGACCGCACCGTTACCGCAGCAACAGCAGATGCTGCTAAGGGTACAGTGGCCATTGAGGGCACAAACGAGCTCACGATAACAAACAAAGAGGCTGTTAAAATCATTGCTACAGCCAACACCGGTTACAATTTTAAGAATTGGACCGATGCAGACGGTAACGTGGTGAGCAACGATAACCCCTATATCTATTATGGCGAAACCGATGCCGACTTTACCGCCAACTTCATACAGGACAAGTGGGGTGTGGTAGAGTGCAGCGGTACTCTCAGTGGCGATATTGCCGGTTATGCGCAGTTTATCCACAACCTTACATTTGCATACTACAACCGCGAGGCTGAAACAATACTTGAGACAACAACTGCACCCACTCAAATCTTCAACACCATACCGCAGATTATAGATGTGCCACGTGGTGCAAGTTTCGATGTTTACTACGATGATGGCAGTGGTGACGGATTCAAGTATTGCTACTTCCGTGCATACATCGACCTCAATGCCGATGGCGACTTTGACGATGAAGGCGAGCTTTTGAAGGAGGTAGGTACCAATGGTGACACAAACACCGCAGTATGCTCCAACACAATAAACGTGCTCCTTCCCTATGATATGCCTTTGGGTATCACTCATATGCGTTTGCGTTTTGATGGTGCTTGGGACAACAGCAACAACCCTTCGGGCCGTGGTGCAAAGGATCCCTCAATACGCCCCGTGTATGAGATCGTCCTCAACATCACCGATAAAACCGACAAAGCTGCCCACGTTACCGTAAAGACAAACAGCGACGATTGGGGCACAGCCGAGGTGTGGACCGACGAGACACCCGACGGCTCCACAGGTACCGAGTGGGATGTAAGTTCAAACATTCCTCTCTACTTGCGTGCAACAAAATCTACCCCCGACACCGAGTTCCTCGGTTGGTACGACCACTATGGCCGCCTGCTCACCACAGAGCTCGAATATACAATGTACGCACGCGAGGATGCAACCTACACAGCCCGTTTCCGTAAGTTCTTGGATATTGACGGCTGGCAGGTAGAGTACCGCACCGAGCCGGGCACAATGGTGACCAACAAGCTTGCCAATGGCGTGAAGCCCGAGAACGGCAAGACATATTACATATACGCACCTACACGCCCCACAAACGATGGCGATTATGTTAATCGTTACCTCTACAACAACAACGGTACACTCTCGTTGAACAC